>CAYYJH010000070.1:0-9035 GCA_964472195.1 uncultured Ignavibacteriaceae bacterium
AAATAGTGCAAATACAATATTATTTCAGTGAATATAATAATGTATAATGAAAGTGAATTTATCATATAATAACATTTTACATGTATTTTGAAATTATCCTTTCATTATTCAATTAACTGCAATATCTTTACTTAAATTAATCAGCATAGAGTAAGGAGGGGAAAAAAATATGAAAATAGTACTACCATTATTTTTTGTTTTATTCTTCACAGTGTGTTCTTTTGCACAGGAAATGGTCGATGTAATTTATTTTAATAGCGGTAATCTTGTCAGAGGGGAAATATTAGAACGAAACTTAGAAACGATTGTTATACAGACTATCCAGGGAAGTGTTTATACTTTTAGAATGGAAGGAATAGATAAGATAACAAAAGAACGAAAGATTAAACCGCGTCGTCCACTTAATCCAAAATTAATGATATTCACGAGTGGTGCATACACAATACCGATAACCGATTCTGATTTTTCTGATATGCATCATCCCGGGCCGGGTGTAAACTTAGGTGGAGCTTATATATTCAATGACATGCTATCGCTAAGGCTGGATATACAATATAATGATTTCCCATTCAGCTCAGGAAGCTCGGCTATCTCATTTTCAACAGCAAAGCTGGATCTTCTGATATACAGTCCTATTACAGCGACCGTAAATCCGTACGGATTAATCGGTGCGGGGGCGTTTTTCCTTAAGAAGGGAGGTTCAGACAATTATAGAACTAATCTTGGTGTAAGTTTTGGCGGCGGGGTAAGTTTTAAATTATCGGAGAAGGATATTTATTTCTTCATAGAATCTCAATACAATTATAATTTTACTGAAGACACCGAAAAGGGATATATTCCCATTAAAGCAGGATTTATATTTGTCCCATACTAATATAGATTTTAAGTTCCACAATTTTTTAATTTTTGATAAATGATTTTAGGGCTGAGTTATCAGTCCTTTTTTATTTCACATTCAATAGCTTTTATGAATATTCAAGAGAGGAATTTTTTCGAAGAATTCGTTTTCAAGGCTTCCCGAAGCGGGGGGAAGGGAGGACAACATGTCAATAAAGTTTCAACGAAAGTTGAATTATTTTTTGATGTGAAAAATTCACTTGTTCTTACTAACGATGAAAAAAGGATTATTCTAAGAAAGTTAAAGAATAAGATCGACAAAAAAGGTTTATTAAGAATTGTTTCACAATCCGAGCGTTCTCAAATTATGAATAAAAAAAGAGTAGCTAAAAGATTTTATGAAATTATTGAAAAAGCATTAAAAAAGAAAAAGGTAAGAAAAAAAACAAAACCAACTCAATTATCGAAAGTAAAAAGACTCACCTCAAAGAAGATAATATCTACTAAGAAGAAGTTACGGAATGAGCCTTCAATAGAAGAATAGAATTTATATAATTCACTTGAAAATAATTTATTCAAATATATTTAATCAGTATCCTGAAATAAAATTTGGATTCAGCACAAAACAGGGGGGCGTTTCGCCTCCGCCATATTATATGAACCTTAGCACTAATGTTGGAGACAGCGGGGAGAATGTAAAAAAGAACCGCGAAATTTTTTTTGGAGCTCTTGGTATAGGATTAGAAAATATTACAATTCAAGGACAGGTACATTCGACGAATATTAAATATATATCGACGCCCGGGTATGTAAAAAACTGTGATTGTTTATATACGGATAAAAAAAATAATTTTCTTGTTATAAGCGGTGCTGATTGTATTACTATTTTCTTGTATGAACCGCATAAAAAGGTTATCGCAGGAATTCATTCCGGGTGGAAGGGAACTTACGGTAAGATTTTAACGAAAGCAGTTAAAGAATTACAAAGAAAGTTTTCGATTGATGTATCGGAGCTGAAGATTTATATAGGACCTTCCATATCTCAAGATTGTTATGAAGTTGGAGAAGAAGTAGCAGAATTATTCGAAGATGATATACAGTACTTTAAAAATGGAAAGTACCATCTTGATCTAAAAAAAAGCAACACCAATCAACTACTCAAGCTTGGAGCTAAGATTGATAATATTGAAGTTTCCGGGTATTGTACATATAAAGATAAAGACTTGTTTCATTCACACAGAAGGGATAAGGGTAAAACCGGAAGGATGTTTGGCGTAATAGGAATGGTATAATTATTTTCTTAAAATCTTAATACAATAAATTGTAATCATCAACATGAAAAAGCCACCTGTGATAAACGGATATTGATAACCAAACTTTTCATAAATAAAACCTCCCCAGACTGGTCCAAGAAATCTTGCAAGAGAGCTTAATGATTGATTTATTCCGAGTACGGAACCCTGTTCGTCCCTGCTTACATTTTGAGAAATTAAACCGAGCGTCATAGGATTATTGATGCCATTACCAAAGGCTAAGATAAAAATGACCAAAAGAAGTATTGTAACACTCGTCGAAAAAGGTATCAAAGTCAGCCCGATGAAGACAAAGAAGTTACCGATGATGAGAGATCTTTTTTCCCCAAATTTAATTTTAAAAAATTTAATGAGCGTTGCCTGAACTATTGAACCAACAACTCCAAGGAATGATAGTAAATATCCTATCTCAGCCTGATTTAAATTAAGTCCTTCTTTTCTTTCACCGAAAAGTTGAAAAGTTCCGTATATGTTAGCGAATGAGAATGTTATAAAGAAGAATATAACAACGTAAATACCAACATCAATATTTCTAATGACATCTTTGATTGCTTTTATATTAACAATTGCAAGTCCTGTGAAGTTTTTCTTGTTTTCAGCCCTAATGTCAGAAGAAAGTGTTTCTTTGAAAATTGTTACACAAAGTATCAAGGCGATAAAAGAAAAAACTCCCGAAAGCATTATTGGAACTCCATATCCGAATTTAACGGACAATACCCCTCCCAGTGCGGGACCGAAAACAAATCCGAGTGCAAATGCTGATCCGAGTATACCCATACCTTTGGATCTGCCCTCTTTTGTAGTAATGTCAGAAACGACTGCTTGAGCTGCTGATATATTTGCAGAAAATAGTCCCGCAAAAGCTCTTGCGATTATTAACAATGGTAAAGATAACACAAATCCGGAAAAAACTAATGCCATAAGTGAATAAGCAAGAATGTTCCCGGTAAGACTCATGATAAGAATAGGTTTCCTGCCGTAAATGTCTGAAAGAGAACCCCAAAGAGGTGTAAAGAAAAATTGCATTAAAGAATAAATACCAGCAACGAGACCGATCATTGTTTCGCTGATGTGTAACACTTTGAATGAAAAATCCGGAAGCAGAGGGATTATAATACCGAAACCAAGCAGGTCTATGAAGATAGTGAAATAAATCACTACAAAAGCTGACCTATCTGCTCTTGATTTATGCATTGGTTGATCTTAACATTTCTTGTGTAGTATGATTTATCATATTTAAATTCCCGTGAATGGTACTGGACAAAATGATGTTATGAATATGAAGTAAGAGAACCACCCGATAAGCATTCTTGTGTTGCCAAGCGGAGTATCGATATCATGGCAGATTGGTGGATGCTTTATCTTGATGAGGAAAAAGATTAATAGAACCCATATCAACCAGTTTACCGAACCAAATTCAAATGCTACTCCTGCAAGAGGTAAGAATCCGGCAAGTCCGAAGAATAAGAGAAGTCCGAAGACGGTGTATGCTAAATATTTATGATTCTTCCCGAACATAGCATAAGAAATGTGTCCTCCGTCAAGCTGTCCGATTGGCATCATATTTAATGCAGTTATTAAAAGTCCAAACCAGCCAACACATAAAAATGGGTAGTGGTATACTTCATTCATCGGAGGTATAAAGACAGATGGTGATGATGCGAATATTTTTTCAAGAACCCAGAAAATTATATTATAACCAAACGAAAATCCTGTTGTAGCAATTCCTTGAGTTGCATATTCCGGGTGTATTGTATAAAGAAAAGTTACGGGTGGAAGTGTAAGAAATCCGATTATTAATATTATTAAAGAGGTTACCCATCCCGCGATCGGACCGGCAACACCAACATCAAACAAAGATTTCCTGGATTGTGTTCTTGTTTTCATTTTTATTACCGCTCCCATCGTTCCGAAAGGATTTAGAAAAAGGAAAGGGAAAGGAATATAATAAGGAAGAGTTACTGAAATCTTATGAAATTTAGCTGCGAAATAATGACCGAACTCGTGAGTTGTAATGACGAGTAATATCAAAGATGAATATGTTAATCCAATGGTAAAGTTACCTAACTGGTATGGGTCCTGGTTTGCCCAGGTAACACCAGCTAATGTAGTCGTAAAAAAGGTGAGTAAAAAAAGAGCTATGTTGGTTATATAAGGAAATCTTTTTTTCCTGTTTTTAATTTCGTACTCACTATTTTCTATTCCCGAAGATGTGGATTCCCAATTCCTCTGGTTATCGTAAAGTCGGTTGTTCTCAGACATATAGCACAAAAATAATTTTAATGTTTGTTAAAAGCAATTTTTTAAAATTAGACTTACCATTTAATACTCTTTAAATAATAATGTTTTTTATTGATATTGCGTATAAAATTATTTTTAAAAAAATAACAGCTTGAACGATCAAATTAATGGGAACGATCTTTTAAACAACAACTCTAAAGGTCCTTTATCAAATATACATCCTGCTCTTTTTATTTTGATAACATTGGTGACTGTGTTCATTACTTATCAAATCATTGGAGGCGTGATAACGGTTTTAGTATTGGGACCCAACATTATTGAAGAACCGGCAAATCTTAGTCTGACGAGGATCATTATAACTTTTTCACAATTCATGTTCATACTCGTTCCTGTTGTTGTCCTCAACATGATGCAGGGTAGTGTTTTTAAAGAAACTTTCAGATTGAAGAAACCGGATATTCTCGTTTTCATACTAAGTGTCTTAGGTATACTAATAGTGCAGCCCTTTCTTCAGGTTTATTTGTACTTGCAAAACAAATTAATCTTTTCAATACCCTTCGGGTCGGAGTTTTTAAAAAGTGTTAAGGAATTATTCGATTCTCTCGAAGCATTGACTTTAAAACTCGTTGCATCTCATTCCGTTCCGGAATTTATTTTTGTTGTGTTTGTTATTGCGATAACACCAGCAATTTGCGAAGAGTTTCTATTTAGAGGATTAATTCTTAAGAATTTTGAACGTTTTGTAACCCCGATTCGAGCAATTGTATTTACAGGTTTGATATTCGCATTGTTTCACTTTCATCCTTTTAACATTATCCCGCTCGCTATTCTTGGAATTTATCTGACATTAATTACCTATTACAGCGGAAGTTTATACACAGCTATTTTTGTGCATTTTATCAACAACTTTTTTTCTGTTATGGCGGTTTATATATTTGGGAAAGAACAAATTGACAATCCCGATATGGGAGGACCTGAACTTACTCAATTTATTCTTTTGGGAGTGCTGTCATTAGTATTGTTCATTGCTGTCATAAAAATTATAAAAACTGTACATCTGAAGAAGGTAAATTTTAATAAAGAGTCATCATAAAATTATTTTAGTAAAATGTCAGTATGAGTAATACACTGAAAAGAATTCTCGTTGGAGTTATTGGAATTCCTGTAATATTATTTCTAATTTATAAAGGCGGTATTTACTTTTTTATATTGTCTGTACTTTTGCAATCGGTTTGTCTGTTTGAAATTAGCAGTATGTTCAAAAAAAGGAACTACTTTCCTTTGAAGATCATCACTATCCTCGTTTCTATCTTAATATTAATTACAAGCTTTTATTTCGAATCATATCTCATAGTCAGTTTTTTAATTGCTGTTATCAGTGTTGCTTCTTTGGAAATTTTTAGAAAAGAAAGAAGAAATCCCGTTAACCCGATGATTTCAGTTTTTAGTTTGTTATACATCACAGTTCCTTTTCTTCTGCTGAATGAGTTGCTGCGAATAAAAAATTTCAATATTGTAATTTACATTATGGTACTTATCTGGAGCTGTGATACGTTTGCTTATTTCGGCGGGAAATATTTTGGCAAGCATCTCCTTAACTCTATAAGTCCGAAAAAAACCTGGGAAGGTACTGTTATTGGATTAATATTCACGATTACTGCATCTTTGGTTTTCTATTTTTATTTCCCTGAAGCACTGTCTTTACAAGATGCATTAATAGTTGGCAGTCTCGTTGGTGTGTTCGGACAGGTTGGTGACCTTTTTCAATCCTTGTTAAAAAGATTTAACGATGTTAAAGATTCATCCCAATTAATTCCCGGGCATGGAGGTGTTCTCGATAGATTCGATAGTCTTATTTTTGTAACGCCAATTGTGTTTATTTATTTCAATTACTTAAAATGATTATTAACTATAAAAATTATTTTTGTATTATTTAACTTGAATTGAAATCTTAAGTTTTTATCTTTATATATAGAATTACGTAAACTCAAAGTTGTTTTAATTAAGTATCTTTTTGAAATGGCTAAAGGAAAAAAAGCAGTTAAAAAAACAAAGAAGATCATTAAACATCCAAAGTCTGAGAATAAAAATTCAGAATTGGATTTGGATAATGAATTTAATGATGATGTGCTTGATGATTACGTCGATGATGTATATGATAATTTTGAGGTTGAAGATGACAGCGAATTCCTGAATGAAGTTAAGAAATTTGAGAAGCAGCATCAGGGTGCTAAAATAGTAAATGTATACAAACTGATTGGTAAACCGAGTTTCAAGAAATTTACTGAGCTTGATAATAGTACTTTAAAAACAGAATATCAAAAATTTCTCTCGCTGCTGGATACGAGAAACATAATAGTTCATTTTAAGAATGAGTATCCTGTAACAGAAAAGTATAGATTCATTACAGAGGAAATTTTTTCTCAGGATGCTGAGGATGTAAAAGGTACTAACCTGCACGTTAATTTCATTTACGAAGATTTTCATCCTGAAATGGACGAGGATGAAGACGAAGAATTTTAAAACAATAATATGTCATTACTCGAAAGCAGCAAATCCGATATTAACTCTCCAATAATAAGTTTCACACTGATGGGAATCGATAACAAGAACCATTCTCCATCAGAGTTTGATGACAAGGAAGTTATAATAATTATATTTATTTGTAACCACTGCCCTTACGTTAAAGCTGTTATGGATAGGTTCGTTGCGTTTCAGGAAAAGTATAAAGCGAAGGGTGTCCAGTTAATCGGGATTAATCCAAACGACACGGTTACGTACCCGGAGGATTCCTTCGACAACATGAAACTCTTCGCGGAGGAATACAAAATTAACTTTCCATACCTTATCGATGATACTCAGGAAACAGCAAGGAACTACGATGCAGTCTGCACACCCGACATATACGTTTACGATAAGGACAGGAAATTGAAATACAGGGGAAGGTTCGACGATAACTGGCAGGATGAAACGAGTGTAACAACGAACGACCTTGTAAAAGCTGTTGAGATGATATTGCAGGGAAAGGATGTGGATTTCAAACAGATACCTTCCATGGGTTGCTCTATAAAGTGGAAGAGCTAATCCAACTATTTTTTTATTATTTTACTATTTACATAAGTCTTTATTCACTGACAAGTCACGGACGACATAGTTGCAAACCATTCCGAACTTTTTAATTTTATGTGTCATGGTCTGCCTGCCTGGCGCATGCGGGGACTGTAGCACACCATTTACTCATAAAATATTTCAAAGTGTGAATAAATTTTAGGAAACTGGGAGTCTGTCCAAGAACTATTCATATTAGGTAGTCGCAGGCTTTATGCCTGCGTTTAAAGAATAAAATCGCAACCTAAAGGATGCGGCTAATATCAAATTGAAGTATTCGGACTGACCCGGGATTTCGTTACGAGAAGAAGCATGGGATTGTGGATTGCCGGTTACTCTATATTATTGTTACAGGATTCATGTTATTAAATAGTGGCACTGTTAAAGAAAGCTTAATTAATGAAGATTTGTGCCCTTGAAGTTTTTCAGGCTTTCCTCGGACCCCATTATTAGTATAAAATCACCGAATTTAAAGCGGTATTTTGGTTCGGGTGTGATTACTTTTTGTCTTTCTTTTTTTTCAACATCGTAGTTTTGCTTTATCAAAATAACCTCAATGCCAAATTGATTTCGTAAATCTAATTCTCGAAGTGTTTTATTAACGAATGTTCCAGGAACCTCAAACTCACTTAAAACCCGACCTTCGGTTAATTTAATTTGCTTAAACTTTCTTAAGGATGAAAGAGAGCTATAGAATGTTGTAATCATATGTTTCTTAGCAATCTCCTGATTATAAATTTCAATCACATCATTTTTAGTAACTATTCCAATTAGCTCTTTTTCATTGATCTTATTTACAACTGGCAATTCGTCTATATTCGATTGTCCAAAAGCTTTCATGACAATGTCAAGAGTATCATTAGGAGTGAAATAATGTTTTATAGGTGTCAGCAGGTCATAAGCAACTAACAACGGTTCTAATTTCTTTGATTCATAAATAATTTTTCGAATGTCATGGATGGAAATGATTCCAATTAATTTGTTGTGACTACCAACCACAAAAAAGTTTGTATGGGGGCTTTTTACTGTAAGATCAATTAATTTGCGAAAAGGTGTATCTGCTTGAACTTTCTCAAAATCTTTTTTAATTACTTTTGATACTTTTAGTGAATGCAATACACTAACTTCTCGACCCCTAAAAATATTAATTCCCCTCCGGGAAAGCTTTAAAGTATATATGGAATCTTTCTTTAAGCGGGTTGTAATAAGAACACTAATTATGCATGTTATCATAAGGGGAAGGATTATTCTATAATCATTTGTTAATTCGAATACAATCAGGATTGCTGTAATTGGTGCATGCATAGCCCCTGCAGCAACAGCACCCATTCCCACCAAAGCGTAAGCACCAGGAGGTGCAGTATATTCGGGGAAAAGCATGTGAACAATATTACCAACTAATCCACCAAGAGTAGCACCTAAAAATAAAGATGGAGCAAAGACTCCTCCAGAACCTCCCGATCCGATAGTAACTGAAGTAGCAAATAATTTCAAAAAAACAAATAGTAATAAAAGATACCAAATTAGCTGATCGTT
>CAYYJH010000070.1:9135-14793 GCA_964472195.1 uncultured Ignavibacteriaceae bacterium
GAACCACCCGACCCAATGCATACTGCAGATGCAATAACTTTTGCAATCACAACCCGTGGACGAATAGTTCCTGCACGCAACGCAATTGCTTCCATTACTTCGGGTACACCATGACCTCTCGCTTCTCGTGCAAAATAATACACAATCGGTCCGACGATCAATCCTCCGGCTGCTGGTGCAATAATCTTTATATACCAGGGTAACTGCATTACGTAGTCTAAAGAATAATGCCATGATCCAAAAAAGATTGTCTGGAAAAAACGAATTGATAATCGAAAAAAAACAGCTCCAAATCCACCTACAATACCAATTATTACAGCGAACACTACCATAAATGTGTGATCTGCCATTCGGAACCGCTTTAATAGATTTGATAGAGAATTTTGAAGTGTTAATCCAATTATACGGATTTGTGAAAATTTCGACATTCAGTTTAATTTATATACGTATCTGATATTTTGAACAGAAGAATTAAAAAAGTTGACTTCTATATTTTATATTACAAAAATATAAGTAATATTTCAAACATGCAAAAAAGTAATGCTATTTGTCACATAATTTTTCATCGTTGTGTAATAAATTTACAGAATTTATTAAATGTGATCATTCGAAGAAATAAGATTATTTTTAGTTCCCACAGGGATTGAGTCTGTCCGAGAACTTTTCATATTATGTAGTTGCAGGTTTTATACCTGCATTTAAAGAATAAAACACACGAAGTATTCGGACAGACACCCTGATTCGTATCGTAAAATATTATAAGGTATGAAAAAAGGTTACGAAGTAACATATCCACAGGCTATGGCTTCGTAACCGGAAGAAATTTATATATGCTCTACTTCTCTCTTACATATTATTACACTTGTTACAAACATTCGTCAGAATTTCCTTCAATTCATCTTTGCTGTGATAACCCACAATATCTTTTACAATCTTCCCTTTGTGGAAAACAAGTAGTCTGGGAATAGAGTCAACTCCGTACTCACTTGCGAGATTCGGATTTTCATCGACTTCAACTTTTCCGAATTTGAGCATCCCAACATTCTCATCTGATAGTTCATTTATAATTGGTGATAATTTTTTACATGCACCGCACCATTTTGCGTAAAAATCAACTACAACAGGAATGTCAGATTCGAAAACTTCACTTTCGAAATTCTGCTCTGTTAAAGTTAACGGGGTTGTCTTATCAATATTCTCAAGAGAGTACGTTAGATTATTGTTTATTGCGTTTGTGGGTTCATCGTTATTAGCAAAAGAAAAATTGCTGCTGCCTGAATTAATTAATAAGAATCCGAGAATTAAGAATAAGGCAATTGGAAGAACTGCATAATTTTGTTTTTTCATTTTTTTGCTCCTTTCTGTTTAATTTGTTTGTATAAAATTTCATTTAATTTGTTTTCCGGCACGTCACCATAAAACTGTAGCTTACCGTTTATGATCAGTGCCGGGGTGATAAATATTTTCATTTCTTCTTTTAGGTTGAAATCATTTGCTTTAAGAACACTTAGTTTAAAGCACAACATCTTTTTCGCAAGCCCTCTGAGTTTAATCTCGAGTGCATCGCATTCTTCACAGTTATCCGATATAATAAGAAGTACATTTAAGATATTGTGCTCAACAAATAACATTATACCTTTGCTCCTGATACTGAATGCTCAATTGATTCTTCAACGTTTACTTTCTTAAAAGTCAAACCAAGTACCAAACCGTAAACAAGATGACCCATCAGGCTTCCTACAGCCATTACGAAAGAGCCAGAAAATATTCCGGCACTGAACGGCATATTGTTCATAGTTGCCATCATTGGCATTACAATTAGCTGTGCCATTAGCCAGGGAATCAGAGAGTATTTCATTCCTTTTACAACTCCCGAACCTTTAAATCTGTTATAGAACACTGCTGCATAAACGAATGCCAGAACAATACCTACCATAAAATGTGCACCCCAGCCAAATACCACTGGAAGTCCCATTGTACTTGAAAGCATTTTTGGTACATTCATTTCCGGCATACCCATTAACGGTGCCATTGCTGCAAAGATAGTCATCGCAAGAGTTCCTGCTGCGCCCGCTATAATTGCTTTTGTTAAAATTGAATTTTTCATTTTGTTTTTCCTTTCTGTTTTGATTAATTAAACTATACAAAATTAATCAAAACAAACTCCCGTGTCTGTCGTGCAGGCGACAATTGTGAATTTTCTTATGAAAGTATAAAATGGAATGAATTACTTAATGGTGCGGAAATTTGCAGGGTTCCTGACAATTATTTTATTCCTTGAGAAGTCAATAATTTTATTATCTTTGAGATTGTTCATTACAGTGGTAACAGTCTGGCGGGATGTTGCAGTAAGGTTTGCGATGTCCTGGTGAGTGAGTGTAGTTTTTACGAAAATTTCATCTCCAATTTTCTTCCCATACTCTTCAGCATACCCGGTTAAGAATTCGATAACCCTGGTTGATGAATCTTTAAACGTAAGGTTTTCAAGGTTGCGTGCAATACGCTGTAGTTTCATACCTATGAGCTTTGTTACACGAAGATTAAATTTAGGATTTTCAATAAGCAGTTTCTCAAAGTTTTCTTTACTAATCGTGCAAATAACAACTTTATCGAGTGCGATTGCCGTGTCTTCCCTGTTGCTTCCACTGGTAATTGCAAGCTCTCCGAATATTTCCCCGGGTTTGAGTATTGCAGTTATTGCTTCTTTGCCTTCAGCGGAAACTCTCGTGAGTTTAACGCTACCTTCTTTCAGAAGGAAGATTGAGTTAGACGGCTCATCGGCAAAGTAGATAATTTCATTTTTATCTATGTTGCTCATACTTAGCTTCTTATTAAGCTCCTTCATCTTCTCAGGGGAAAGTCCTTCGAATAGGTTAAAGTTCTCGAGATACCATAATTTTGATTTGCCGGGCATAACTAAAATTTATTATGAGGAGTTTACTCATTTCTATTAAATATATAAAGATATTTGAGAATGTATAAAGGAATATCTTTACATATACTCTTGTTTTCCCGTTTCACTTGCAATGGCGTTCTCACATAAAATTTGGGAACGAATAATGAAATCTCCTCCGTGAATCTCAGTGTATCTCCGTGTAATGCTTTTACAAATGTTAGGTATAACATGATAAGATTTGTTCCGTGTACGGCCTGTCTACAGCCAGGTAGAGAGATTAAACCATGTTATGACAGCACTTTTAATGTCCCCATACAATAAAAACCCTTTGTAATTGCATAGGAAATCTGTTTCAGGTAAATTCCATCACTTTATTAATTTTAAGAAATAAGATAGCGGGATACAGAGATATGAACAAAGTAATATTAATCATTTTAGACGGATGGGGAATTGGGGATAAATCTAAAAGCGATGTTGTTACTCAGGCAAACACACCATACATGGATACTCTGCGTGAGGAATATCCGAACTCGCAATTATTGACCTGTGCTGAAAACGTCGGGCTGCCCGAAGGTCAAATGGGGAACTCCGAAGTCGGGCATCTGAACATAGGCTCGGGCAGGATTGTCTACCAGGATATAGTGAAAATAAACAAAGCCATAGAAGATAACAGCATTTCGCAAAACAAACAAATAAAGAAAGCATTCAGCTATACAAAAGAAAACAACAAGGCTGTGCATTTCATCGGGCTGGTCTCTGACGGTGGGGTTCACTCACTGAACTCTCATCTTTACAAGCTTTGCGATATCACTGAAGAATATGGATTAAAAAAAGTTTACATTCACGCAATCACAGACGGCAGGGATACTGATCCCAAAAGCGGGCTGGGTTACATAAAAGAATTGAAACAGCACATAGAGAACACACATGCAAAAATTGCTTCGGTCATAGGAAGATATTATTCGATGGATAGAGATAAACGATGGGAAAGGATAAAATTGGGTTACGATTTGATGGTTTACGGGATTGGTAAAAAAACAACAGACGTATTAAAAGCTGTGCGGGAATCTTATGACGAGGGTGTAACGGATGAGTTCATTAAACCGATTGTTAATGTCGATGAGAACGATCACCCTGTTGGTACAATTCAAACCGGTGATGTTGTAATATGTTTTAATTTCAGAACTGACAGACTGCGGCAAATCACACGCGTCCTGACGCAGGAAGATATGCACGAGCACAATATGCATACAATCGACTTGCAATATTACACGATGACAAACTATGATGACTCTTTTAAAGGTATAAATGTAATTTATGGTAAAGAAAATGTTAAGAATACAATAGGGGAATGGTTAGCAAAGAAAGGATTGAAACAAATACGTATTGCAGAGACGGAGAAATACGCGCACGTAACGTTTTTCTTTTCGGGCGGCAGGGAAAAGAAATTTGAAAAGGAAAAGAGAATAATGATCCCTTCTCCGAAAGTACCAACTTATGATAAGATGCCTGAAATGAGTGCATATAAGGTGAAGGATAAAGTCGTCGAAGAGTTGAACAAGCAGGAAGCTGATTTTATTTGTTTGAACTTTGCAAACGGTGATATGGTCGGTCATACAGGAGTTTATGAAGCAATCATAAAAGCTATCGAGACCGTCGATAGCTGTGTAAAAGACGTTGTAGAAGCAGCAAAGAAAAATGGTTATACTGCATTGATAATTGCTGATCATGGAAACGCTGACTATGTAGTCAATCCGAATGGTTCTCCAAATACAGCACATTCATTGAATCCTGTTCCGTGTATTTTAGTCTCTGATAAGTATCCGAAAATAGAAAATGGTATACTTGCCGATGTTGCACCGACGATTCTGACGATCATTGGTTTAGATATTCCGGAAGATATGACAGGAAAGGTGCTTGTCTCTAAAAATTAAATCCTAAAAGATATAAATGCCACTAAGACCACACCAAAAAGAGAAGGCTGGTAAACATAAAGGCACGAAGATAAAAAATATTTTATTCGATCTAGGCAATACGCTTGTTTATTTTGACCACAATATTTTTTTTGATGGTGTAGCAAGGATAGAGAAGAAGTACAACGTAAATAACTTTCGTGATTATATTAAAAGCAATAAGCTTGATCTAAAACTTGCTACCTCTAAAATTACTCACAGGAAAGTTTATGATCTTCTTAAAAAGGAATTTAACATCAAGACAAGCTTTTCGGATTTTATTCACATACACAACGATGTTTTTTGGGAAAATACAAATATGAAGGGATTTCTTTCGAAAATTTCAAACGATAAAAGATTTGAACTTTTCATACTTTCGAATACTGATTGTGAGCACATTAAATTCGTAAATAAAAACTTTCCCTATATCAACGTTATTAAAAGAAGAGTTCTCTCTTATAAAGTTAAATTGATAAAACCGGACAGAAGAATTTTTAAATATACAATCAAAAAATTTAATCTAAATACTAAAGAAACTTTATTCATTGATGATTTAAAAGAGAATGTTTTTACAGCAAAAGATTTAGGATTCAAGGCTATACATTATACAGCACATGATAGCTTCCTGAAGCAATTCAATAAATTTATTCCACTAAAGAGAAAATTTAATAATTAAACGCTGTTCAAAAGTCTCTACCAAGTGTAAGATATGCAGCGGGAAGAAATTTTAAATTTATAATTCTCTCACTAAAGATTAATTGATTTAGCGTTAGAATTTTTAAAATTTAAATTGTGTTTAAATTAATACAA
>CAYYJH010000071.1:0-14424 GCA_964472195.1 uncultured Ignavibacteriaceae bacterium
GGTGAGTTGGCCTGCCCCTATGGGGGATGGTAGTAATTATACGAGTGGAGTGTATTTTTACAGATTACAAGCAGGAGATTTTATCGAGACAAAGAAGATGATTTTTATGAAGTGATTAAAACTCATCCTCCTTTAATTCCTCCCTTCTCTTAATAAGAGAAGGGGGATAGAGGTTGAGTTATGAAAATCCCTTTTGATACTAATAAAGGGATTTTTTAATGCACTATTTTGTTTTAAGAATATCATAGAGTTTTAAGTTAGAATTTGATATTTTTACCATATTTTTAATCTTGCAAGATAATAATATATTACAATTTTGAATATACCGGAGCAAGAACAAAAGAACCTAGAAAATAATCTGAATTCATTAGACACTACTGTTGAAGATAATACACCAGACACCAGTACTAAAAAGAATTTCATGCTTTTTTCAACAATTATTCCCTTAATACTCATTGTCTTCTTTCTTATTGGTATTACAAACAACTCATTCTTAGGCGGTGATGATAAAAAGAATAATTCCGAGATTTTCACTGAAACAAATACTGAAAGTAATATAAAAAATACGGGTAAGGTAAATATTTTATCTGATGAAGATCTTTCGATGGGATTAAAGGATACTGTATATACCAACCTTGATGTTTGGCTGGAACTTAGACCGGATGAGCAAATGCTTTACCAGCATTGGAGAAATGGGAAGACAGTAAAATACCCGATAACATCGGGTAATAAATATTTAAGTAAAGGAGTTGAAGCCAGACCCGGTATTTTTGCAATTTTTTATAAAAATCCTCACCACAAATCTGTACAGTTTAATGATGCGGCATTATATCATTTTATGACCTTTAACCAGGGTATTGGATTTCATTCTCTTGCTGGAACGGGCTACTATCAATATTTGGGTGTGCGTCCCGTATCTCACGGGTGCATCAGAATGAGGCATGAGGATGCAAGAAAGCTATTTAGCGATTGTCCGATGGGAACACTCGTGTTAGTACACAGAGGATACACTTCAAGGACTGTTGGTTTCGCACCTAAAGATTTTAAGAACGAAAAGGAGTACACTAAAGAAGAATATAAGTTAATGCTTGCTGAGAATCTTTTGAATGTACTTGAAGGAAAATATTATTTAAAAGAAAGACATTACTTTGTTGTTGACCCGAAAGTAATCCCTGTATCCGGAATATATACCAGTTATGATAAGAAAATTCCCGAAAGACAAAAATTACCAAAGAGCACACTTAGGATAGCAAGTTATACTGATAGATTAAATGTTAATACAGATGCATTGGTGATAATGGATAGTTCTCAGGCATATAATGAATTTACATTGAATGAGTTTTTAATAAGAGCTGAAGACATTAAAACTGATGATAAAAATTTAATTAGCTCATCGGAAGAACTTGTAAAGAAGTATTTCCATAATCCGATTGGAATATTACCATATTTTCCGCCTACAAATAAAGGACCAAGTTATGATGAAGTAGGATCTGATGATTCTCCTGTTAGCGAAACAGGCACAGATGAACCGAGTAGTACTCCGGAAAGCACTCCACAGACTCCGAGTACTCCACCTGACAATGATGAAGGAAGTAATGATGAGTAATATGTATTCTGAAAAAGTATAAATGTGTCTATAATTGCATATATTAAAACAAAATTAATTTTTTTATATTAAGCTCTTTCAGGGAACTAATAGTATTAATTCAGGTATATAAATTAAAATTAAACATAAAAATATATAAATTAAACTTTATCTATTAATTCAAGGAGATTGATATGTCAACTCAAGAAAAACCTACCAATGAAGTATATAAAGAGCCTATGGAGGTCAAGATGCAATACGGAGCTCCTGATCTAAAAAGGCTTTATAAGAAATATGCCGGCAGGGGATTATTAATTGCAGTTATTATTCATGTTGTACTTATCTCATCTTATGTATTGACCGTGTATTTAGAGAGATTAAGTGCTGAAAGGTTAAATGAACAGTTCTCAAGAACTATTGAACTCTCGGATTTAGATACACCGCCTGCAACAGATGAGGAGGAACCACCTGCACCGGAAGTAGAAATCCCGGAAAAGTTCATTCCTTTAAAGGATTTAGAAGCTTTAATTCCCGAACCAGTTGCAAAAGAGAAATCTGAAATATTGACAACAAAGACACAGGAAGCATTAGAAGAAATTAAAGCTCCTGTATCTTCTGAAGGTGATGAGAACGCTCCAAACATTGAATATTTGGGAAAAATAAAGCTTAAAGAAAAGGATATTGAAAAGAAGATTGAGAAAAAAGAGGAAAAGAAAGTTAAAAAGAACTACCAGCAATTTGAAGTTGAGAAAGCTCCTGTAGCGGTGAATTTAGGATCTGTCAGAAGTTCAATGAGATATCCAGAAATTGCAAGGTCTTCAGGTATAGAAGGCAGAGTAACTGCAAAAGTATTAGTCGGAACAAACGGTTCAATTGTTAAAATCGGGGGAATGAGTGGTCCGTCTGTTTTCCACAATGAAGTTCGTTCAAAGATTAGAAGTCTTCAATTCACTCCTGCATTACAAAATGGAGTACCGGTGAGGTGCTGGGTTTCTGTTCCTTTTAATTTCAAGCTTAGCAGTAAATTTAAGAAACAGAAAGAAGAAGAGGAAGTAGATGAAGAGGGTGAAGAATAATTATCTTCATTTAAAAAGGTTTTGAATCCGACTATTTATATAAATATTTTCACCGCTATTGTTCTTTTTATTCTTGGTATATTACTCATAACAGGGCTATTAGCACCACATATAAATATTGAGATGAGGATAATATTTGGAATAATTTTTTTGAGTTATGGGATTTTCAGGAGTGTGAATGTTTATTCCAAATTAAAGCTGATAAAACAAGAAAAAAGGCGGGAAGAAATGAAAAAAGCTCGTGAAAACCTTTTCAAAGATGAATAATTTATTAAAATATTTATATTATTCTGTTTTTTTATTTTTCATTACAACATTGATAATCAGATGTGATTTTGATGAAATAAAATCCAGAGCTACGATAGGGGAAATGACGATTGATGTAGATGCTAACGTCGAACCTTTAATGATCCATCTCAAAAAAGAATTTGAAAGATTAAATCCTGAAGCAAAACTTAACTTAGTATTTCAACCCACAAAGAATGTTATTGCAGGACTCCTCAATGGTGATGTGAGTTTAATTATAATAACCCGGGATTTTGACAAAGAGGAAAAGGATTTTATTGATAAACACAAAATTGAAATGCAGAGATACAATATTGCCATCGATGCAGTAGCATTTATAGTTAATACAGAAAATCCAGTGTCAAGAGTAACCTCGAATGATCTGAAAGAAATATTTACCGGTGGATATAGCAAATGGTCTCAGATCGAATCTCAGGATGAAGAACAGAATAACAATGTTCGTAAAATGTTGACAGGAAAACTCGATAAGATAAAACTTTTCATACAAAGACCGAATTCCTCGACTTATGATTATGTTAAAGATAGTGTATTAGCAGGTCTCGAATACAGTAAAGCATCTCAGATATGCTCTACAAGCACTCAAATGCTTGAGATGATAAGAAAAAACAAGAATGGTATTGGAATTTCAAACTTGAGTTGGCTCTCAAAAGGGAATCAGGATAAACTTGATTCAACTGTAAAACCATTAAGGGTATCAAAAATACACGCTTCAGGGAGGCAGGAAGATTTTGCACAATTTCATCAAGGTTTGGTTTTTAATAAGACATATCCTTACAGACGCAGTGTGATTTTATATACAACGGATTTTGGAATTAAATTGTCAACAGGGTTAATAACATTTCTATTATCAAAGGAAGGTCAAAAAACTATATTAGTTAATGGATTAGTCCCGATAAACCAGCCAATACGAACGATTCAAATTAATTAAATTAAAAAAATAAATATGATAAAAATCTTTAGTAAATACTTTGTAATATTATTTTGTTTTTTACTGTTTGTTTTGAACAGTGCTAAAGCAGATGATTTGGATAAAGGTATCAATGCTGTTAAGAGAGGAGATTATGTATCTGCTCTCAAATATTTACAAAACGCTGTTAAGGAAGATAAAGAAGATTATGATGCAAATTATTATTATGGAATGGCATTGTTAAAGACAGGATCGATTGATAAAGCTGAAAAACATTTTAAAATTGCCTTGAAGGATGATGACGAAGGTGTTGAAGCATTAACAGGATTGGGAGATCTTTATAGATTACAGAAGGAATACAGTAAAGCCAACAAATATTATAAAAAGGCTTTAAGGTATGAACCAGATTATGTACCTGCGATGATATCGCAAGGAAAGAATTTATCACTGGAAGGTAAAATTGATGATGCTATTGTTATATTAACAAGGGCAATGTCCGTTGAGAAAAATAATCCAATCGTTTATGTTGGTTTAGGTGATGCATATTCTACCAGGGGAGCTTTTATCCCTGCTATTGATAATTACAATAAAGCATTAAAACTGAAAAGTAATTTAGCAGCTGCCCATTATGGTTTGGGTAACGTTTATTTTCAACAAAGAAAATATTCTGAATCGATATCTGAATATGATAAAGCAATCAAAATAGATCCCAATTTTGCAGATGCATATTTTGAGTTAGGTAGATTGTTATACTATAATGATAATCTTACTGCTGCGGATGATGCATTTAAAAAATTCGAAAATCTTATGCCCGGCTCTACTGATGGTAAAACTTATAGAGCAAAAGTGTTATATGCAAAAGGTGAATATGATGAAGCTCTAAAAATGTTAGAAGAAGTACTGGAAATAAATCCGAAATCTGTTACTGCATATAAATATCTTGCTTATATCTTTATTGAAAAGAAAGAATATGAAAAAGCGAAATCATACTTCGAAAAAGTACCTGAGAAAGAATTTGATATTGAAGATTATATAAAGTATGCCAAACTCTATGCTAAACTTGAGGATTTTACTACTTCGTATAAATATTTTGACAAAGCTATTTCTTTGGATAGTAATGATTATAATATTTATTATGAATTAGGAAACGCACAATTCGATAATAAGGAATATGAAAATTCTTTAGTAAGTTATCAAAAAGCAATTGATCTGGGTTCGAATTCATTAACACTATATGTTAGAAAAGGAATTGCGCTATTTTCATTAAAGAAATACGATGAAGCAATAAAAGCTTTCGATGAGGCAATTGCTATTGATGATACATTTGTATTTTCGTACTTATGGAAAGCAAGATCATATTTAGCATTAAATAACAAAGAGGAAGCTATTAAATATTACAATAAAGTACTCGAGCTTGATCCTGATAATCAGGATGCAAAAGATGATTTAGAATATATTCAAAATAAAGAAGATAAGAATGAATAATTCAATTTAATATAAAGTTGGTTTTTATTATACTATGCGATTAAGAAATTAATCGCATTTTTTATTTATTATGGACGAAATTAGAAAGTATATTGACGATAATAAAGAGAGCTATATCAATGAACTGAAGGACTTATTAACTATACCTTCAATAAGTACCAATGCAGAGAACAAGAAGGACATAGAGGATTGTGCTAATTGGCTGCAAAATCATATGAATGATATTGGTTTAGAGAATGTCAAAACATATCAAACTGATGGTTATCCCATCGTTTATAGCGATTGGTTAAATGCAGGAGATGACAAACTTACAATTTTAATCTATGGTCATTATGATGTACAACCTGTAGATCCGCTCGATCTGTGGAATAGTCCTCCATTTTCACCAACAATAGTAGGGGAAAATATTTATGCACGTGGTGCCACCGATGATAAAGGACAGGCATTCATTCATCTAAAAAGCTTAGAAGCACATTTGAAAATAAACAAAAAGCTTCCTGTAAATGTTAAGATAATTTTAGAAGGTGAAGAGGAAATTGGAAGTCCAAATCTGGACGGTTTTATTGAGAATAATAAAGATTTATTAAAATGTGATTTTGTTGTTATATCCGATACAGCAATGTATGATTACGATATTCCCTCGATATGTTACGGACTAAAAGGTCTATGTTATATGGAATTAGATGTAACAGGTCCTAACAGAGATTTACACTCAGGCTCTTACGGAGGAGCTGTTAGGAATCCAATAAATGCGTTAGCTAATATTATTGCTAAGTTAAAGAATGAAAAAGGTAAAATATTGATACCCGGTTTCTATGATGATGTTATTGAATTAACAGCAGCGGAAAAAGAAGAATTCAAGAAACTTCCTTATAATGAAGATGATTTCATTAAAGAGCTTGATATTGAAGAAGTCTTCGGTGAAGAAGGTTATACAACAATTGAGCGTAAATGGGCAAGACCAACTCTGGATTGCAATGGTATATGGGGAGGGTTTCAGGGTGAAGGTGCAAAGACTGTATTACCATCGAAAGCAGGTGCAAAGATATCTATGAGATTAGTTCCGGATCAGGATCCTGTGAAAATAGAAAAACTGTTTACGGATTATGTAAATGAAATAGCCCCGAATTCAATTAAAGTAAAAATATCAGCATCTCATAATGCGAAACCTGCTATTACACCTATAGATAACGATGCAATCAGAGCGGCTATGAAGGCACTCGAACATGGTTTTGGAATCGAACCTGTATTCATGAGGGAAGGTGGATCAATTCCTGTTGTTAATACCATTCAAGATTTATTAGATGCCCCTTCAATATTATTAGGATTCGGTCTACCGAATGAAAATACGCATTCTCCGAATGAGCATTTAAATCTAAAAAATTTTCACAGGGGAATTCTAACTTCAGCTTATTATTTTGAAGAATTATCAAAAATAAATAAATAAAAATGGCAAAAGCAAGAACACCGATAAGATCAAGGAAATCAAAAGTGGAGCATCTTAGAATTGCATTAACTGCTAAAAATTATATTATTATAATTTTAGGTATTGTTGTTATCATATTAGGCTATGTATTTATGTCTGAAAAATCAGTTGATGGTTTTATGCCAACAGTTGTTGCTCCATTATTGTTAGTTTTTGGGTATTGTGTTATGGTCCCTATTGGGATTTTGTATAAGGATAAATCAAAATCTATCGAAGGGGAAACTAAAATAAAGGCAAAAGATGTTTCAGAAGAGAAAGTGAGTAAGAATATATCAACTTCGTCTAATATCAAAACGGGATAATTTTTTTCTTAAATATACCAATTATTCACTTTTATTTGTTCTTTTAACATGTCTATTTTATTGGTAGTTAATATATATATATCAAGTTAATTCTAAATTATGGGAATGCAACGGTTTCGACGGGATGAAAGATGTTTAAAATTGCATATAGTGTTCTCAGCCATCACTTTAAAAAGGCAGAAAAATAAACAAACGCAAACGATAACTTTGCACTGGCTGCTTAAATTATAAGCAGTCCACTTTACTGTGTTTCCTTTCTCATCGGATTGCAGTAAAGTGCCGTAAAGATGAGATAGTTTAGCTAAGTGTTTGAATTAGTTGAATGAAATATTTTCAAACTGGCGTAATCAGGATTTGTTTATCTATTCGATTGCGTGAGATTTAAAGATAAACTAAATATGTAGAAGTTTTAATGGTCTTCATTTCGGACCCGAGTTCGACTCTCGGCATTTCCACAAATTATCTTCTTCTTTTACTTTGCATTTTTCGTTGATCTTCTAATCTTTTTTGCATCTTCTCCATAAAAGTCAACTTCTTTGGTTTATTCAAATCTTTAATACTTTTAACTTCAGTTTCCGGTTTCGCTTTCTTTATTTTTGTCGTATAAATCTGTTGCAGAATTGAAAGTAAGTTAAACATGAAGTAATAAAGGTTCAAACCTGAGGGAAATGTAAAGAATAACAATGTCAACATAATAGGCATAATATATACGAAAGCTTTTTGCTTTGGATCGGTAACCGTCATCTTCTGTTGAATGAACATTGTGATTCCCATCAAAGTAGCTAAACCTGCAACCTGGTCAATTCCGAAAAGTGGTATTTTAAAAGGTAATTGAAATATTACATCTGGAGCTGCAAGGTCATGAACCCATAAAATGAAAGGCTGCTGTCTCAATTCGATTGTAGAACGGAACACTCCAAACAATGCATACAATATTGGCATTTGAAGCAGTAAAGGAAGACAACCCCCTGCTGGATTAATCTTTTCTTCTTTATAAAGCTTCATTATCTGCTGATTTGCTTTTTGAGAGTCATCTTTATATTTCTCTCGGATTGCAGTCATTTTAGGGTTAAGTGTGCCCATCTTCTTCATGGATTCCATCTGTTTTTTTGTCAGCGGATAAAGAAGAATTTTCAAAACAATAGAGAATACGATTATAACAAATCCGTAATTGGGTATAAATGTATGCAAGAAATTAAAGAAGGGGAGTATAAAATATTGTGCTATTGGGCGTACAATAAAATCTAAAGCAAACCTCATAGTTATTTGAAGATCTCTGTCATAAGCTTTCAATATTGTGTAATCGAGGGGAGTAAGCAGAATCATAAAAGAACTCCTTTCATGTATATCGTTTTTCACATCCATCTTTACAGCAATAGAATATTCTTTTCTTTGACCGAGATCTTTTAAATGTTCTTTATACCCTGTAAGGTATGCACCATCACCTTTTCTATCTGTAGGTATAATGAAAACGCCAAAGTATTTATTTCGCGAACTGACAAAATCAGTGTTACCGTTAAAGTCTTCCATATATTTCTCTTCAAAATCGCTTGCATCTAATTTTTCAAGTTCACCACCCATATAAGCAAATGCTTCGGCGAAGTTAGATTCATCATCACTTCTGTATTCAGTAAGGTTTAGCGATGAACCCCAGATAATTTGATATTTTCCACCTGTTATAAATTTATCCGAATTAATTAATTCATAATCGACATTAAACTGATACGAGTCAGGCTCGAAAGAATAAGTTTTAATTATCTTCTGAGTACTGTCCTTAGAGATTATTAGCTCATATTTAAGTTTGAAGTCTTTATTTTTTGTAAGGTCTATCTTTTCCCACTCAGCATAATCAGAGTTGAATATGAGATCTTTTGTATTAATTAATTTTCCGTCTTTGGAAGTAAATAATAAGTGTAGCTCTTTACCTGTTTTCCAATCAATAAGTTGTACAGGTTCTTTTTCCCATGTTAAATAATCTTTTGTAATAAACTTCCTGATCGTCCCTCCATAATTTGTGAATTCCATCTTAACTTTTTCATTCTCCAGCATGATAATCTTTTCTTCAGCTTTTGCTGATGTATCACCGGTGTAGTCAATAGCTTTCGTGTAAAATGCACTTCCATATTTATTGATTGCATCATCATTGTTTAGATTGCCTAACCCTGTTGTATCCTTAACATCCTCTGTTTTAGCTATTATTGTATCTTTTATTCTTGAAGTATCCGTTAATTTGGATGAATCGGATATGATATTAGTACTATCTGTCTTTTGTTTTTCTAATTGTTCTTTTTGTTGCTTGGATGACGACCAGTACAACCAGCCAATCAATATAATTCCAATTAATACAAATCCTATTATTGAATTTTTGTCCATTATATAAATATACTATTATTATTGATGATCAATTATTTTGAGTTGTGGGAACAGCTTTTTTCTAAAGGAACGGGATCAATTCCACCTTCGAAAAGTGGATTACATTTGAGAATTCTTTTTGTTCCAAGATATATTCCTTTAAACAGACCATATTTTTCAAAAGCTTCGAGACAATAGTTAGAACAGGTAGGATAAAACCTACACGAGTTAGGAAATAAAGGAGATAATAAAACCTGGTATATTTTTATTAATAAAACCGGTATGAATGTCATGTTTTATTTTTTGAATGCAAATAATTATTCATGTTTTGCAATAGTTGTTTCATTTCTGATTCGAATGTTCTCAAAATTATTTTTTTATTTCTATTCAATAGGTCGTACGCATTATCGGATAAACCAATTACTATCGAAACTTTATATTCAAAAAATTTATTTAAAAAAAAAACTTATTTAATCTGTATGATTCCCTGAGCAAACGCTTAACCCTGTTTCTTTTATTGGATTTATGAATTTTCTTTTTAGAAACAATAAAGCCCACTTTAATATTCTGCTGTAGTAGTGGGCTTTCAGAAAACTCTTTGCTATAACTATAGTGTCTGTTTGGTTTGTCTAAATTTAAATATCCTTTTAAAAGTTCAGTATTGAATTTATTTGAATTAAAAATAATCTTGTT
Organism: uncultured Ignavibacteriaceae bacterium; assembly: GCA_964472195.1. Lineage (GTDB taxonomy): Bacteria > Bacteroidota > Ignavibacteria > Tepidaquicellales > Tepidaquicellaceae > BS750m-G4. The sequence goes on from CAYYJH010000071.1 coordinate 10,193, forward strand.
GTATGAATCATAACCCCTGATTAATTCGGATTTTTTTAATCTAAAATTTTCACTTGCATGTTCATTATGACTAACCATTTACGCATCCAATCTGCTATGTACGTACGAATTCATCACTCACTGTAAGCTTCTTTCTTCCTTTAGCTCTTCTTCGTGACAGAACTTTTCTACCATTTTTTGATGACATTCTTTCACGAAATCCATGTTTATTCTTTCTTTTTCTATTGCTTGGTTGATACGTACGTTTCATTAATGTACAAATTTTTTAAATTTAAAAACGTTAAACTAATTTAATTATTCAAAATTTACAAGGATATAACTATTGCTAAGGAATTATGTTTTTCTATGGTTTTTTATTCTAATTCAAACTCAAATTCAGATTCAGATTATTCCTTTTTAGATAAAAATTCGCTGGATAACTTTCCTTTTTTATAAATAAGCATTGCGATGCTGCATATTATCATAATTACTGAAACCAATTGAGCTTGTGTAAGATCGAAGATCACTTTTGGATTTAGTCTTATGAATTCAACGAGTAATCTTGAAATTCCTGATAACAATAAATAATAATAAAATATTTCTCCTATATATTTAATTTTAGTTCTTCGATTCCACAAAAAGAGGAATATTAAAACTGCAGCAACAAATTCATAGATTGAAGTAGGATGAACAAGAACACCTTCGGGTGTAGGAACTGTACCGTTTGAATAGCTATAACCTATAAACTTCCAGATGGTGTTATTAACTACTATTCCATAATCGCCATCTCCGGATAAATGGCAACCGATTCTTGCTATACCGTATCCCAGAGCTGCTGCCGGGGAGAGATAGTCAAACATTTGTAATACAGAAAGTTTTTTTATCTTGCAGTATATAATAACGAATACGATTGCAAATATAAGTCCTCCATAAAACGTGAGTCCTGATGCTGATATCAAAGAATCAGTGTTTAGAAATGATGATATAGGAAGTCCATTTCCGAAATTCCATTCTTCTAATACATAAAAAACTTTTGCACCAATGATACCGCCAATTAATGCTAAAAAAGTTATTACGATTCCAATATTTTCATCTAATTTATTTCTTCTTAATTCTTTGCTGAATAAAGTACTGCCTACTAAAAAGGCTATGCCAAGCATAAGACCATAACTGTAAACGGGAACAGGACCAATCTCAAATAGTTTTGGATACATTTAGTTTATTCTTTATTAGGTTAATATTTTTATAAATGTTTTAGGAGGTTTCTTAATTAATTTGACAGCTGTAGTGGTTATTTTAAATTCAAATTTACTTTTCTTTTTCATTTGTTTTGTTAAGTTCAACAAATAGGTTGTATTTTTAAGATCATATAATTTAAATTGATAACCAGCACTACCAGCTTTTGATAAAGATAATTTTGGAGCTGAAAGCCCTTCGATATCAAAATTCAATTCTTTTTTCTCACGATTAATATTATCTGTTATGTTTATCTTATATACGAAATTCTCGAATATTTTTACAGTTCTGAAATCGAATAGTATATATTTTTTCTTTAAAGTCTTATCGAATTGATGTGAAATAATTAACTCGTATTCATATTTTAATTTCTCAGGTCTAACTTGCTTAGTTCTCATTGTTGATGATTATTTATGTGCTCTTGATACACTAATCAATATTATAATTCAGCTCGTAAATTTTATCAACCGATACGTCTATCTCAATACCGTCCGACATCCTTTTTAATTTTGCTTCGTTACTCTCAAGCTCTTCATTACCAATTACTATTACGTATTCTGCATTTAGCCTGTTGGCTTCTTTCATCTGTGATTTAACACTACGATTGAGCAAATCTGTTTCGCATTTAAAATTTTTCTTCCTTAAGGCAATCGCTGTTTTCAGTGAAAACCTTTTCGCTTCTTCGCCTACACTTACAATATACAGTTTGAGTTGTTCCTTTTTGGGATACTGGTATTTATTTTTCTCGAGAACGATCATTAATCTTTCAATGCCGCAGGCAAATCCAATAGCAGGTGTAGGTTTGCCTCCGAGCTGTTCAACCAGCATGTCATATCTTCCTCCACCAAAAATTGCATTCTGTGAACCGAGTTCATCGGAAATAACCTCGAATGTTGTGGAAGTATAATAATCGAACCCGCGAACTAACCTGTAATCAACTTCAAATTTTATCCTGAGATCTCTTAACAAATCTAAAACGTTTGAGAAAAATTCCTTGGTTTCTTTTGAAAGATATTCATACAGTACAGGTGCGTTTTCAAGTACTTCAATATCTGCTTGATCTTTTGAATCTAATATTCTCAATGGATTTTTCTCATATCGTTTTCTACTGTCGATAGATAGAACCTGGAGGTATTTATTCAGATACTTTTTTAAGTCTTCTATAAATAGTGCTCTTTCCTGTAACGTCCCGATATTATTTATTTTTGTTTTAACATCGCGGATACCGAAGTCGTTAAGAATTTGCAATCCAACAGCAATTACTTCTGCGTCGACGGTAAAATCACCACTCCCGATTATCTCAATTCCATACTGCGAAAACTCTCTGTACCTACCGGCTTGTGGTCTCTCATGTCTGTACATATTTGAGAAATAAAACAATTTTTGAACGGGTGATTCGTTGTACAGGTTATTTTCTAAATAAGCTCTTACCACAGGTGCCGTCATTTCTGGTCTTAAAGTATATTCATCATCATTGAATGAATACATTTCTTTCGAAACAACGTCAGTCTCTTCTCCGATGCTTCTTTTAAATAAAGAAGTTTTCTCGAAAGTTGGGGTTTGTATTTCATTATAGTTATAATTAGATAAAGTTTTCCTTATCTTTTCTTCTATATGTTTTCTTTGCTCGGCTTCTTTCGGAAGAATATCGAATGTGCCTTTAGGTTTTTGAATTAACATTGATTGCTACGTTCTATAGTTAAAAGAATAATAAGTTCACTATAATCAATAAATTTACTTAAATAATAAATAATGTTAAAGGTTAATTGAGTTTAAATCGACTTATAATCGCTAATTGCTTAATACTTGCTTAATGTAAGTTATGAAACAAATCAATTTTTTATAATATTAAATTTATTTATTTTAAATCACTGGATATGTGAAATCCCAAAACAATTTGATTCCCCAAAAATTTAAAAATATTAAATCTATACTTTTGTCTATAATAAAAGATGGAAGCAAGTCGAAACACATTAATGAATTCATAGATATTTGCATGGATATTGCTATCGTTCAATATAGAAGAAATAAATTCAAGAACGAGATAATAAATAAAGAATGTTATAATGAAAAGGAAATAGCTTACGACCTCATCGCAGATATTTTTGAAAACAGGGGAGGGTATTATTTTCAGATAAACAAATTCTTTACAGAGGTGAATAATAACATCGATAAAGTAAATGAGGAAGAAATTATTGCTAAGTTCGTTGTATTAGTCAGGTCTCATGTTCATCAAAGAATAACTGACATAAGAGAATCTTATGGTGAGTTTTATTTTAAAGTAAAAAAAGCTATCGAAATATTTATATCAAGAAATAAGGATGGATTTAACGAGACAGTATTCAGGGATCAAATATATATTTATAATAGTTCTGAAGCAGAAATTAATTTTGAATTGCCCCAAATAACTGAAAGAATTTTTCTAAATGAACTGTATAATAATGATTTTAAAACATACTCAATTCCCGAAGTAATAAGAAAAGCATTTGATTTTATGAATCTACAAAACGATTGCTGTAAAGCTGTCGAAAAAACATTACTGTTGAATTATATATCAAAATTTTATAAGAGGAGATTAAAAGACAACCTCTCCCGAAATGTGGAGTATCTTAAATAATAGGAAAGGTATATTATTGAAACATATTACAGATGAAATATTAAATGTTTATATTTTAAATTCTTCCAGTCTAAAGGAAAATAAGATTGAAGAAATAGAAAATCATTTAACAAAATGTAAAGATTGTAAAAAGTATTATAAGGATTTGAAATTATTTTATTCTGATTTAAACAATTTGAAGAACAGTAACAAATATTCCCATGAGTTGAAGAGTCTTTACACGGAATCTGATGACAATAATGTTATGAGCCTTGCTGCTCAGAATGCAGAGAAAGACCGGGATGGTTATAAATACTTTAATACTTATGCGACAGCGGAAAAGTTAATATTAATAAGAGCATTCAGAAATAATTCAACCGGAGATTTCAATTTATATCTTATTTGTGAGAATGTAGAGAAA
>CAYYJH010000072.1:0-14206 GCA_964472195.1 uncultured Ignavibacteriaceae bacterium
AGGAACCGAAGATGTAATCGGAATGAATAACCATGACGGAGGATTCGGGATGATATCCGTAGATGCAACATTACGAAAAGCCTGCGATAAATTATCAAAGTTTTATGAAAGACTGAAGGAGAGTTAATTTATTTTAGTTCCTCGATAAGAAACCCTGAGTCTGTCCGAATACTGTCATTCCTGTGTAAACAGGAATCCAGAATATTCAATCAAAGAATGAATGACCCAGAGGGTACCCCAACTTACGTTGGAATGACAATGTAAAAAAGAGAGTTCTCGGACAGACTCAGGGCTTAGCAACAACTATAAAATACATTATTTGTTATTTCCTTAAAACCCAAAACCACTGCATCACACCTCGGCACTGCGGTGGTCTAAAAACACTACGGCACAACAACGGTAACTATATCCGACTGCTGACCGATATTCTCGTCATCGTCGACATAGTAAGCATAATAGCTTCTCTCTTCGGGTGCAGAGGTGTCGAGCTTTCACTAGTTCCCAACTTCTTAGATTATCTATGGAAATAAAATAATATAGATAATCTTTTCCATAAACCATAATTTATGCATTAATAATCAAATGATTGGCTTAAAAAGACATACGGTAAGATTAGTCCCGCACGATGATTCGTGGTATGTTCTTTTCGAAGAAACAAAAAATGAATTAATAAATTTAATTGGCGATATAGTACTGGACATTCAACATGTAGGCTCGACTTCAATAAAAAACATCGAAGCAAAACCAATCATAGACATTGCTATTTCTGTTGATGATTTGAAAGTTGTAAAAAAAATGCAAAGCATTTTAGAACAGCATGGCTATGAATACAGAGGTGACGGCGAAAATGAAGGTGGGCATCTTTTTGTTAAATGCAGCGCTCCGGATATCAGAACTCACCATATTCATGTAGTGGATGTTAATGATATTCAATGGAAGAATTTTTTAAAATTTAGAGACATTCTGAACAACAATGAAAAACTTGCTTCTGAGTATTCCAAATTTAAAAGAACATTGGCAAAAAGATTCAAAGATAATCGAAAAGAATATACAAAATCAAAAAAAGATTTTATTGATAAGATATTAAATAATATTATGAAAGAAGATAAATCAAATTGTATCTTTTGCAAAATCATTGAGGGTAAATCTCCTGTTAGTATTGCATATGAAGATGATAAAGTTTTAGTATTTCCTCCACTTGAACCAGTCAATGCAGGTCATATGATAATTGTTCCAAAAAAGCATACTCCTTATTTAGCTGACCTTGATGAAAAAACGAATTTGCACATTGTAAAAATTGCGCGAAAAGTTACAGCTGCAATTAGAAAATCTAATTATAAATGTGAGGGAATAAATTGGTTTTTAGCTGATGGTGAAGCTGCCCATCAAGAAGTATTTCATTTCCATTTTCATGTTTATCCCAGATTCAAGAGAGATGGATTTGGTTTCAAATATGATAAAAAGAAAAACTTTATCCTTATGAAACGTTCTGAATTAGACAAGATTGCAAAAGATATTAAGAACATTCTTTAATTTTTCTCCCGCTATCACTAAGCAGGGCTAATCAACAAAGGAACAATTTATTTCCCATCATGTTGAATTAGATAATGAAAAGAATATTACAAAATATCTCCCACTTTTTTCTATCTGCAATAATTATCATATCACTTCACTCTTGTGAAAGAGATAATGCAAAAGATGCATTAAATGAGGTTGAAATTATAAATTCACTTTTCGATTCCCTATTTCAAATTAATCGAGCCTTCTCTTTTCGGATTCATAAAGATTATATGGATAAGTTATGGAGAGATCCCTCATTAAAGTGGACATCTGATGGAATAGATGTTGGCAATGAGTCAATAAAATTTCCCATTTTTGATCAAGAAAAATATAAGCGAGGGGAAAAGGAATTTCAAAAATTAATTGATACTGTAACGTGGATAGCTGTAACAAGTGATACTTTAGAAAAATTGGATGTTAAAGGAGATAGAGGTACTTATATTTTCGAAGGTCTTGAACCATCCGATTCTTTATTTAGGAAATTCATTAATAAAGCAAGTGAACACATATATGAAGCAAGATACATATCTATAAAACCTTTAGCACATGATAGATTAAAATTTCTTAATATAAATCAATTACCTGAGAAAGAACGTTTAGATGAATGGATTGAAGTTACAAATGATACTTGTCTTGTGGGAGGATTTTCTATGACCAGAATCGCATTCAATGATACTCGTGATTTAGGGATTTTTTTCTTTGGATATTCTTTTGTTCCTTATAGACACGACTATGGTGATTATATTTTGATTAACAGAATCAATAATAAATGGGTAATTTCCAAAAAAATAAAAAAAGGTTATTAATAAATATTTCCTCCACAGCCCCAAACTTATTTTTTGCCACTAAAACACCAAGACTCTATGATACACTAAAACATTTTGTGTAATTTGTGCCTTAGTGCCTTAGTGGCGTGAAAGATTCTTTCACTTTCACCTTCACATCATATATTTTAAATACAATTTAATAAATAATTTCTTTATTTTCGGAATTATTAAACTTACCAAACAATCTATTAATGCAATTCATAGACTGGCTCATAATCGTATTATACTTCGCAATCTCTCTTGCGATAGGTTTTATTTATAAGAAAAGAGCAAGCGGTACAACGGAAAACTTCTTCCTTTCAGGCAGAAAACTCGCATGGTGGCTTGCGGGTTTATCGATGGTTGCAACAACATTCGCAGCAGATACCCCCCTTGCTGTCACAGAACTTGTCGGGCAGAACGGAATCGCAGGCAACTGGCTCTGGTGGAATATGCTTATCGGCGGTATGCTAACCGTTTTCTTCTTTGCAAGATTCTGGCGGAGAGCAAATATTTTAACCGATGTCGAGTTCATCGAACTCAGGTATTCGGGAAAATCAGCTGCTTTCCTGAGAGGTTTCAAAGCAATTTACCTTGGTGTATTTATGAATATAGTCATCTTAGGCTGGGTAAACCTTGCAATGATGAAAATTCTTATAGGAATGTTTCCCGAATACATAAACGAAACGAATGTCCTTTATTTTGTTGGTGCATGTATGCTCTTAACGGCGTTTTATTCTGCTTTATCAGGTTTGTGGGGAGTTGCTGTTACGGATGCTTTCCAATTCATTCTCGCAATGGCTGGATGTATTATACTTGCCATAATTGTCTTGAACCAGCCGCAGGTGGGCGGCATCTCCGGTTTACAGGAAAAGCTTCCCGAATGGGCGTTCCAGTTTACACCACAGATTACTTCCGATACAGTAATATCTGACGCCGGAGGTGTTTTAGCAATCACGATTTCTGCTTTCCTTGCATTTATAGGGATTCAATGGTGGGCATCGTGGTATCCCGGAGCGGAACCGGGCGGCGGAGGTTACATTGCTCAAAGAATGATGGGAGCTAAAGATGAGAAGAACTCATTGTTTGCAACTCTCTTCTTCCAGATAGCTCATTATGCATTAAGACCATGGCCCTGGATAATCGTCGGGCTTTCAGCATTGGTTCTATACCCCGACCTGTCTGATGCCGATAAAGGTTTGGGTTTTGTCAAAGCTATGAATGATTTCCTTCCTGTCGGTTTAAAAGGTGTCCTGCTTGCCGCCTTCTTCGGTGCATACATGTCAACAATTGCTACTCACTTAAACTGGGGAACATCTTATTTTATAAATGACTTTTACAAAAGATTTATTAATACAGGTAAAAATGAAAAACATTACGTAGCAGTTGCAAGAATAATCACGATTGTATTTATGGTCTTATCAATACTGGTAACAACTATCATGACTACAATATCAGGAGTGTGGAGCTTCGTAATCGAATGCGGTGCAGGTCTTGGGCTTGTGTTAATACTGCGTTGGTTCTGGTGGAGAGTTAATGCAATCAGCGAGATAGTAGCCACAGTTACACCGTTTATCGTTTATGGAATTTTATATTTCGGTGAATTCGGAATAGCGTTCCCGAACACTTTATACATTATCGTACCTATCACAACACTTAGCTGGATTTTGACTGTTTATATTACTAAGTCCACAACAGAAGAGAAGCTGTTATCATTTTACAAACGAGTTCACCCCGGTGGAATTGGATGGAAAAGAATTGCGGCAAAACTACCGGAAGTGAAATCAGACAAAGGATATTTCTTCTTATTCGTGGATTGGGTTTGTGGAGTTGTATTAGTTTATATGTTTCTGTTTGGATTCGGAAAGATTATTTTTGGAGAGTACTTAACAGGCATAATATTATTATTAATTGGGCTTTTTGCAGCACTAATCATATTCTGGGATCTTAATAGGAGAGGCTGGGAAAAGATAAATTGATAAAGAAATTTTAATTTGAAACTAAAGTATCTATTAAAAGAATCGTTAAGAGGGTTTAAATCGGCAAAGTTGTCAACGACGACTTCGATAATAACTATTATGCTTTCCCTTATCCTTATTGCTATTTATTTTACACTATCTATAAACTCGAATAAGATGATAGAGTCTATCAAAGAGAAAGTAGAAATTGAAGTTTTCCTTGACGATGATATATCTGCAACGGAATTGAATGAGTTAAAGGAAAAAATAAAAACCATCGGTGGAGTTAAAAAGATTTCATATATTTCAAAAGAAAAAGCGGTAGAAATTTTCGAAAAAGAATTTGGCAAAGATATGCTCGAGATATTTGAAGTTAATCCCCTGCCCGCTTCACTTAAAATAAATTTATACGACGAATACAAATCAATCGAAAGAATTAATAAAATTAAGAAACAAATAGCTGAATCTCCTAAAGTGCAGGATATAGTTTACCCCGAAAAGAATCTTGAGATTATTGAAAAAAACACGTCAGGAATTTTATTCCTGAACCTTGTTATATTAATCATAATAACAATATCATCGATATTCCTCGTATCGAATACTATCAGACTCGTTATATCATCAAAAAGAAAAATTATCGAAACTCTTACACTACTTGGAGCAACAAAAATTTTCATCAGGACTCCATTTATTATCGAAGGTTTCATACAGGGATTACTTGGAGGATTGTTATCAGTTGCTATCTTATATATTCTTTATGTGTATTTCACATCAAAGTTCGGTCATAATGAACTTAGACTCGATTTTATCGGAAGCCAGTATTTAATCTATTTAATATTAATTGGAATTTTTCTTGGTATTCTTGGAAGTGCTATCTCCGTGAGAAGATATTTGAAAACACACCTGCATTACAAATAATGTATAGTTTAAAATCCTCACTAATAAATTCTCTCAACAAATAAATTATTTCTATTATTTTTGAAACTTTTATCGTATATTTACGATATACAATTAAAAACACTTATGGCAATATCAAAAAAATCCGAATTTCATGATACAGATAACGAATTAGCATTATTTGCTAAAGCATTATCGCATCCTGCCAGGATATTAATTCTAAAAACACTAGCAAAAAGAAATACTTGTATTTGCGGTGAAATTGTTGATGTACTGCCTCTATCTCAATCTACAGTTTCACAACATCTTAAAGAACTTAAAGATGCTGGAATAATAAAAGGAGAAATAGAAGGCGTGAAATCGTGTTATTGCATCGACTGGAAAAAGTTTAACAGAAATATTAAATCGCTGAATAATTTACTCGGCAATCTAAAAAGCAATTGTATATTAGAGAAATGATACAACAAGAATGAACTGCTATCATCTAAATCTTTAAAATTATTTTTTAAAACTGAAAACAAAACAAAATGGAAAACGCAAAAAAAATCAAAGCAGTTGTTAGAGAAAAATATGGTGAAATTGCTAAACAATCAAAAACTAATGCTGATGCTGCATGCTGCGAGTCGAGCAGCTGCTGCACAACAGATTATGAAGTCGTCGGTGAAGATTATTCAAAGATAAAGGGTTATAACAAGGAGGCAGACCTTGGATTGGGATGTGGATTACCGACAGAGCATGCTTCGATAAAAGAAGGTGATATTGTTGTAGACCTTGGCTCAGGTGCCGGTAACGATGTTTTCATCGCACGTGACATTGTCGGTGAAAAAGGAAAAGTAATCGGAATAGATATGACCGAAGAAATGATCGAAAAAGCAAGAGAAAATAATAAGAAGTTAGGATATGAAAATGTTGAATTCCGTTTTGGTGAAATTGAAAATATACCAGTAACAACCGAGCATGCAGATGTAGTAGTAAGCAATTGTGTTCTTAACCTTGTTCCCGATAAGAAAAAAGCTTTCGAGGAAATATTTAGAATTCTAAAATCCGGTGGTCATTTTTCTGTCTCTGATATTGTAACTTCAGGAAAGCTGCCTGAATCCTTGCAGTCAATTGCGGAATTGTATGCTGGATGTATCTCCGGAGCAATCAGGAAAGAAGAATATCTTGATGTTATTAAACAATCCGGTTTTAAAAACATCAAAGTGCAAAAAGAAAGAACAATTTGCTTGCCTGATGAATTTCTAAAGAAATATATATCTGAAAAAGAATTAGAAGATTACAAAAATTCAAACTCCGACATTTTAAGTATAAATGTTTACGCAGAAAAGCCGCAGAATGAAAAGAAAGAGGATAAAACGGGGTGTTGTTAATCGCACCCATTATTTAAATAATGTTTAGATTGAAAGAAAAACTTAGGGTTCTGTTTGTATGTATTCATAACAGTACCAGAAGTCAGATTACTGAAGCGTTTTTAAAAGACCTTGATGGCGCCGATTCACTACAGCAATTAAAATTTATTTGAATTAACTATACTGGTGCTGTTGGTACAATTGGAATTAATTCATGTAATGCTTTTGCAGCTATCATTAGTCCGTTAGTTGAATTTTCCGTACTAATATCGTAGGGTGCTGCCCTCTTTTTAAAAGAAAGTTCATTGATAAACCTGCTACATTCATAAGTTATATATATATTCAGCGTTATAATTAATTGTACTGCCAACTAAGAATCTCATTTAAAATGAATTAAATTGTATTTATAAAAATTATGATTTAATTTGCCGATGTATTTTAAATTTTAAACTTTCAAAATTGAGCCAAACAGAAATATCCATCAAGAAAGTCGATAATGACTACGAAAAAAATCAATTCATAAAATTTCCATGGAAGATCTATGAAAATGATGATTACTGGGTACCTCCTCTTTTATTTGATGTAAAGAATAATTTAGATAAAAAAAAGAATCCATTTTATGAACATTCAAAAATGGAAATGTGGCTGGTAGAAAAGGATGGTGAAATCGCCGGAAGAATTGCTGCAATCATTAACGATAATCATAATAAATATTATAAAGATAAAGTAGGTTTTTTTGGCTTTTTTGAAAGTATAAACGATAAGAATGTATCGAAATTATTATTTGATACAGCTTCCAAATATTTGAAGGAAAACGGCATTGAAGTTATTAGAGGACCGGTAAATCCATCCACAAATGACGAATGTGCACTTCTTATTGAAGGTTTTAATTCATCCCCAGTAATGTTGATGCCCTACAATCCTATATACTATCAATCATTGATCGAAGATTATGGTTTTCAAAAGGCTAAGGATTTATATGCCCTTTATATTGGTGCTGAAGTTATAAACAATACAGAGTTAATGAACAAATTAGATCGTATTAGTAAGATGATAATAAAAAAAGAAGGTTTGACAATAAGACATGTTAATTTAAAAGATTTTGACAATGAATTACAAAGAATACGTGAGGTATATAATAACGCTTGGCAGGATAATTGGGGTTTTGTACCCATGACGGAAGGTGAATTTAAGCATATAGCAAAGATTCTTAAACCCATAGCTGATGAAGATTTTATATTGTTAGCAGAAAAGGATGGAAAACCGATTGGTTTTTCATTATGTCTCCCGGATATAAATCAAGTTTTAAAAAGCCTAAACGGCAGACTTTTTCCCTTTGGAATATTTAAGTTTTTAATGAAGAAGAAAAAAATTAATGTACTGCGTGTGATTATAATGGGAGTCAATGTAGAATACCACAGAAAAGGAATAGACGCTATTTTTTATCAAAACATTATTAAAACAGGAAATAAAAAGAATATTATAGGAGGTGAAATATCATGGGTTTTAGAGGATAATTATGCTATGGTTCAGGCTGCTGAAAAATTAGGAGCAAATATATACAAAACATACAGGATATTCGATAAGAAATTAGTATAATTCCTCTTTTACATATAATCATTTATTAAAACAGTACTTCATCTTAATACACTTCCATAAAAAGGCATTTTAAAAGAGGCTTTTCGTAAATAGGTTCGATAATAATATCTACGTTGACATTAACAATAATTAATCGTAACTTGCGTGTTAAGTTTTTGAACATAGATTAAATTTTATATCGTTCTTTAACATAAAAGAGTTTAGCACGAACAGATTTATATATAAATGTGCTCAATTTTATAAATATATTTCGATAACATACATAGGAGAAGTAATTTGTTAAAACTTAAAATTGGTGCGTTTTTAATTTGCGCATTTATTTTAATGAATCCAATTAGTGATTTGCATAACTCAGTATTATTCTCAAAGACCACAGACGGAATATCAGATTTCGTTCAGGAAGGAATTGCTTCCTGGTATGGTCCTGGTTTTCAAGGTAGAAAAACAGCAAATGGTGAAAGATTTAATACCCACGATTTCACCGCTGCACACAAGACACTTCCGTTTAATACCATTCTTAAGGTAACAAACCTTGATAACGAGAAATTTACTGTCGTAAGAATAAACGATAGAGGACCGTATGTGAGAGGGAGGATAATTGATCTGTCACAGGCAGCAAAAACAGAAATCGGTATGGGTGGTTTAGCTAAAGTAAGAATTGAAATCTACAATCCGGAAGAAGAAGAAAAGGAAGAAGAGGAAAGCTTAGCACCTATTAATCTTTTTGAGGATATATTTCCTCACACATCCAAAGTATTCATTGAGTACGGTAGAAATTTAAATTCGTCCAATGAAGGCTTAGAGTTAACTGAGGAAGAGTTCAATGAAGTATTCGCTACTAACAAAAAGATAAAAATTAAGGTTCTAACACTTAATGCCGATGATGCAAATGTTAATATTTATCAGCAAATAGACGAACAGGATAACCTGAATTATTATGATGTAACGAACAGGATAAGGTTCTTAACCGGATATACTATTGAAATTGGAATGTTTGATGATAAATCATTAGCGAATGAACTAATTGGTAAACTTGAGTCACTTAATTTCGACACAATCTTTCTAGAAGAAATATTAACCAAGGACTCTGCTAACTTTAAAGTAATGGTTGGAAACTATAAGACACGAAAAGAATCGAGAAAAGACAGAAAGTTACTGCGTATGATGAATTATAAAGTAAAGTTAGTAAAAATTGGAAATTAGGAATAGAAGCCATTCAGTTAATTCTGGATGGCTTTTTTATTGTACGTATGAATTCTCAAAATCATAATCAAACTTGAAATACCTGATAGCTTTATAAATGGATTTAGCAACATCAGCTTGCCCTGATTCTGAATTCAAATATTTTTCATCTTCTCTATTGGAAAGATATCCACACTCTACAAGCACTGACGGCATTGATGCACCAACGAGGACTAAAAAACCTGCTTGATAAAATCCCCTGCTCACTAAATCAGTGCCCTTTCCAAATTCAGATTGTAAAATTACTGCAAACCTTTCACTGTTTTTAAAATTGGAATTTAGAATAAGAGAAGATAGGATTTTGTTTGGAATGTATTTCGTTACAATAGAATCATTTTTATCAGGAATTATGAATCTGTTTTCATCCGTAGTAATTTCCGAAGCCTCATCTAATCTCGTCAAGCTCAGCAAATATATTTCAAAACCGCTTTTATTAATTTCCTCACTTTTTCTCGCATTGCAATGAATACTAATGAATAAATTACCTCTGTGAGTATTTGCAATCTTCCCACGTTCTCTCAATTCGATATACTCATCCATATCACGAGTCAGTACAACTTCAAGGTCATCATATTCCTTTATAAGGTAGTCCATTAATTTCAAAGAGATAGCAAGATTAATATTTTTTTCGTAAATTCCTGATACCCCAATTGTACCGGGATCTTTTCCACCATGACCGGGATCTATTATAACTACATCTATTTTTCTTCCATCCCTATCATATAAAAATACTTTCTTTGAATTCTCGTTCTGGAAGATAACCAATAGGGACACCAATACTACTATGAAAACGATAATTCTCAAAAGCATTTATGAAAACAAAATTTCATTAAACAAATATTTATTAAGATAGTATAAAAAATAAACTCTGTTCCTTTACTTTATTTAATTTATGAATAATAAACTAAATTAATAATGAAAAAGTGTTAATTATTGTTTTGTCTAAAACAGTTCTTACACTTTATCATAATTTATCAAAACTCAAAATCTGACTTAGCAACTAAAGATAAATTGAATAAAATTCTTTTATTAAGTATATTATATTTTTAATATTTATTAATTTTTCAAACAATGGAGAAATGAAAGTGAATAATCAAATCAAGAAATTCTCACCTATTATCATTAGCCTATTTTTAATTAGTTTCATGGTTTATATTGCCGGCTGTTCTTCAGCAGAATCTACAACCGGTAAACTGGCATTTAAAACTGGAGATTATGAGAAAGCCGAAAGAGAGCTTCTCAAAGGATTAAAAATTGATAAAAACGATGATGAAGGCTGGTATATGTTAGGAGTTTCGCAAATTGAATTGAAAAAATATGACGAAGGTACAAAATCTCTAAAAACCTCCTTGTCTATCTCAAAAAGTTTTGCAAATGAAATAACCGATTACTGGATTATAAAATTCAATGAAGGTGCTAAATGGTTCAAAGCTGGAATCGAAGCAGAAAAAAAACATGATTCAGTAAAAGTTATTGACAATTATTCTAAGGCTTTAGATTATTTTCTCGCAGCATCTTATGTTATTCCTGACAGTTTACAATCTCTAAAAGCAATTGGGGAATGTTATTTAGCATTAGGACAGAGAGAAAAAGCGATGGAAGTTTATACAAAGATTTTAGATAAATCTAAAAACGAAAGTGATGCTATAAAAGTCGCTGCTATTCTTTTTGAAGCAGGTCTAAGTGCAATAAATTACAGTAATAGTTTAGATATCGAAATTGCAAAACTCAGCAGTAAATTAGAAGAAGAAAATCTTTCTGAAGATGAAAAGGACAAAATTATAAGCTCTATGGATAAACTAAATGAGAAATCGTTGAACTCATTTAAGAATGCAGCAGGAACTTTCGATAAAATTATAAACATAGAATTTCTTCCAAAAGATAATACGTATTATGAAACCTCTGCTTACAATTATGCTTTATCAAATGCTAAGATTGGAGAAAAAGTAAGACAGAAAAATCCCGAAGGTCAGGAACATAAACCTATATTCGCAGAAGCTCTTAGTGTTTTAGAGCCATTAGCTGAATCAATTACAAAGGATAGAAACCTGGAATTAAAAATTCAATGTTATGAATTGCTTGTAGCAGTCTATGCTAACTTAGGTGAAAACGATAAGGCAGTGAACGCACTCAAAATTAAAGACGAACTTGCAAAAGAACTCGATAAAGACAAACAATAATTTAAAATTTATTTTATAATGGATACAACAAAAAAATCCTCTGGTACGAAATGGTTTTGGGGAATATTCATCTCCTTAATCCTGATTGTTTTGATATTCGTTGGGATTACTTTTTTATTTTTTGCGAAAAGTATTACAACACTTTCGTTTAAAAGTGATAAATCCTATGAATACGTTAGTGAAGGAGACAGTAAAGACAAAGTTGCGATCGTTGAATTAAATTATACCATCATTACGTCGGAATCGATTGTAAGACAATTTAAAAAATTCCGTGAAGATGAATCAGTTAAGGCAATTGTTTTAAGAATAAACACACCTGGCGGAGGTGTTGCTGCTTCACAGGAAATGTATGAAGAAGTCAGGAAGACGAGAGATTCCGGTAAACCGGTTATTGTATCCTTTGGTCCGATAGCAGCAAGTGGAGGATACTATGTATCGTGCGGGGGCTCATTGATTGTATCAAACCCCGGCTCATTAACAGGGAGTATCGGTGTAATCGCTCAATTTATTACTATCAAGGAGCTTGCAGAAAAACTCGGGATAGAAGCGACAACAGTTAAAAGCGGTGAATTAAAAGACGCCGGGAATATGTTCAGGGAACCAAATGAAGCTGACCTTGAATACATTCAGGATATAATTGATAACTCGTTCCAGCAATTCCTCGATGTTGTTTCAAGAGAAAGAAAAATCGACATGGAAGAATTAAAAAAGATCGCAACCGGTAGAGTGTATACTGGTGTGCAAGCACTTGACCTAAGATTAGTCGATACTCTCGGAACGTTTGAAGATGCCATACAAATTGCTGCTGACATGGGAGGTATCGAAGGTGAACCAACTATTGTTAAGGAAAAGAATAAGATGGCTTGGCTCGATTACTTCATGGAGAGTTCCACTAATTCAGAAATTCGTGAACTCAAAGAAGATTTCAAGAGTGAATTCTTAGAAAAACCAATTTTACAATATAAATACGAAAAATAAAAACGAATTCTAAAATGACAAGAGCACAAATAGCAGCAAAGATATCCGAAGCAACGGGATTGAGCAAGAGAGAAACTGAAATTGTTGTCGAAGGATTTATAAGCTGCGTGATAGATGCTTTAAGAGCAAATGAAACAATTGAAATACGGGGCTTCGGAACGTTTAAAAACAATTTTAAAGAGCCAAGAATTGCAAGGAATCCGAAAACGGGCGAGAAAATACAACTTGGTAAAAGATATATCCCCCACTTCAAAGTATCGAAAGAGTTTAAGAAAATAGTTCAGGAAAGTTTGGTTAAAAAATAATTTTTAAAAACAATAAACAATAAATAAGCAAAAGGAGATTTCTACTCAATGCCATGTGGTAAAAAAAGAAAACGAGGAAAGATGTCTACTCATAAGAGGAAGAAAAGACTAAGAAAGAACAGACATAAAAAGAAAAAATAAGTTTATATTAAAAAGTTTTTTCGAAATTTTAAACCCGCTTCGTGCGGGTTTTTTATTACCCTGACAATTCGAAACATATCTTGAAAATTAACATAATATTCTTTACATTTATACATCTATAAACTTTAAACATTTAATTATGAGAAAATTTATTTCAAAAAAGTTGACAAGAGTATTGTTGGTTTCGCTTTCACTTCTATTTATTAGTGGAATCATATATGCTTATTCATCGGGAATTACCGGTAGAACATCTAAAGGTCCTAACCCTGGCTGTACATGTCACGGCAGTTTTCCGACTGCAGCTGTTATGATACAGATAATAGGTCCAGATTCTGTTGCTGTAAACCAGACAGTAATGTATACAGTTAATATTACCGGTGGTCCTTTGGTAAGGGCTGGTACGGATATTGCCGTAGCAAGAGGTACACTCGATACTGTCGGTACAGCACTTCAGAATATTGGAGGAGAACTCACACACGTTGCACCATTACTTCCATCTCTTGGAGTCGTGTCAGTTCCATTCGAATACACTGCTCCATCAATTACCGGAACCGATACAATTTTTACAACCGGTATCAGTGTTAATTTTAATAACAGTACAAGCGGTGATGAATGGAATTATGCTTCGAATAAAATTATAAGAGTTGTCCCTTCGGTTGGAATAACTAATAACAATACAATCCCGACAGAATATTCTTTAAAGCAGAATTTCCCCAATCCTTTCAATCCAAAGACAAATATTTCATTTAACGTTGCAAAAACCGGGTTTGTTAAGATAGTTGTATTGGATATAGCAGGGAAAGAGATATCGACTCTTGTTAACCAGAATCTTAACGCGGGAAGTTATACAATAGATTTTAATGGTGCAGAATACTCAAGCGGAATGTATTTTTATAAAATGGTCACGAAAGATTTCTCGGATGTAAAGAAGATGATATTTGTAAAATAATTTATTGCTTTACAAAAAACCCGCTTCGTGCGGGTTTTTTATTTTCCCTATTTTTTATAATGAAAAGAGCACTTTGAGAGAGAAATGATGAATATTCGATTCACAAAATTAATATCCTCTATTGAAATTTCATAAAATATTTCATACATTTTTTTTATCTATAAACTTTAAATATTAAAACATGAGGAATTTCAATTCAAAGAAAACAGTAAGTGTATTGATGGTTACACTATCTTTTCTTT
>CAYYJH010000073.1:0-14004 GCA_964472195.1 uncultured Ignavibacteriaceae bacterium
GGAAATGTTCCTCCTCCGCCTCCGCCGCCGCCGAGTACTCCACCACCTCCACCCCCGCCTCCACCGCCAACAACAGGAGGTTCAACTACTGCAGCTAAAGAGGGTGCAAGTACAAATGCGATTATCACTTTAATACTCGGAATATTATCCTGGATAGCATGCGGTATAATCGCTGCAATTCCTGCATGGATAATGGGTAAAAAAGAAGTAAATGCTATTGATGCAGGTCAATCTTCGCAAGCTGGCAGAACTATGGCAAACGTTGGTATGTGGCTTGGAATTGTTCAAGTTATCCTTACTATCATAGCTTTAATAGTCGTTGTATTATTACTTTTATTCGGTATAATTTCTGATTTGTAATAAACGAATCTTCAAAATAAGAAGGTTGTTAAAATTCTTTATATCTACCTTTTTGTTTTTATCATAAAAATTTATGCTCAATCTCTAATCAGGGTTTAAGCATTTAAATTAAGCTCATATTAGATTATATTGGTTGTAAATTTTGTAAATTTAATTAATAATAAATGAAAGATCACAGACTCTTTAGGCAGGATAGTGGTTCAGGTAGTGTACCACCCCCGCCGCCACCTCCCCCTCCTTCAGGTAGTAGCACAGGCTCAACGGAGAGTGCAAGCTCAAATTCAATTATTGCACTTGTACTTGGAATTTTGGCTTGGGTAGCTTGCGGTTTTCTCACAGCTATTCCTGCATGGATAATGGGTAAAAGCGAAATTAACAAAATCAATGCAGGACAATCTTCACAGGCTGGAAAAACAATGGCGACCATTGGTATGTGGTTAGGTATTATTAACGTTATATTGTGGATTCTGGTAATAATTTTCATGATACTATATTTCATAATTGTTGGAGCATTTATTTTCTCTCAATAAGTAGTTTAAATTATAAATTAATCAATTTTAAAAAGAGGTGGCTTTCTATCAGTCACCTTTTTTTATAGAAATAATGCAATTGCATGAAAGTATATTTTAAAAGAATAAATACAGAAATTCAAAATCCAATTCCGGAGTATAAGACCATTGATTCAGCTGGATTGGATATTGCTTCTGCCTGCTTAAAAGATGTTATAATACATCCCGGGGAAACTAAATTAATTCCTACGAACTTTATTCTGGAAATTCCAAAAGGATATGAAGGTCAGGTAAGACCACGAAGCGGACTCGCACTTAAACACAACGTAACTGTACTCAACTCACCAGGTACAATCGATTCCGATTACAGGGGTGAAGTCAAAGTATTACTGATCAATCATGGTAAGAAAGATTTTACTGTAAAATTTGGAGACAGGATTGCACAGTTAATAATTTCGAAATGTGAACAAGCTGAACTCATTCTTTCCAAAAACTTATCCGATACGGAGAGAGGCAGCGGTGGGTACGGAAGCACTGGTAAATAATTGTAAATTAAAAATTGTAAATTAAAAATTATTTTTAATAGAAATAATATAATTTAGTAATAATTGTGAAAGAGAATATAATAAAAACTAAGAGTTATGAATTTGCATTAAGAATAATAAAATTATATGAACATCTAAAAGTAAGGAATGTTGATTACGTATTAACCCGGCAGGTTTTAGAAGTGGAACTTCAATTGGGCAAATGTTGAAGAAGCATTGGGAGGTCAATCGAAAAAAAATTTATCTGCAAAATTATATATTGCATACAAAGAAGCCCATGTAACAGACTATTGGATTAGAATTCTGAAAGATTCAAACTCTATTGAACTAAAACTTGCTAACCCATTAATAAAAGAATGCGAAGAAATACAAAAAATAAAAGCAAAAATTCAATTAACATTAAAAAGTAAATAGTAATATTTTAAACAATTTTTAATTTATAATTAGTAATTCATTGCAAGGCAATTTATATATTGTTTCAACTCCTATCGGAAATTACGCAGACCTGACATTACGGGCACTTCGTATTCTTAATGAATCTGATCTTATCATATGTGAAGAGAATAAAGAAGCAATCAGGTTTTTGAATGTCTTCGGAATTAAATTAGATTTTATACTTCTGAATGAACATAATGAAAAAGAATCCACTGATGAATGTTTTTCTGAATTAATAAAAGGGAAAAATATTTCTTTGATATCAGATTGTGGTACTCCGGCATTTGCCGACCCGGGACTAAATCTTATCCGAAGCTGCATCGAATATGACATACAGATAGATTTTATCCCTGGAGCTAATTCAGTATTAGCAGCTGTTGTTATTTCTGGATTTGACATTAGTCGTTTTTACTATGTTGGTTTTCTATCACCTAAAAAGGAAATTAGAAGAAAAGAACTTCAGGAATTAAAATCACTGAACAAAACCTTTGTTATTCTTGATGCTCCCTACCGTTTAGCTGCTTTGCTTAATGATTTAGCAAAAATATTTCCTGAGAGAAACATCTTTATTGGATTTAATCTAACCATGAATAATGAAATGCAGTTAAGGGGTACAGCCTCAGAGATATTAAACTATTTAGAAAAACTATATTCTGGAAAAAAGCTCAAAGGTGAATTTGTCATTATTTTGAATAATCTCAAGAAAAAACTAAAGTGATTTAACGAATTTCTCGATAAAACCCTCCTTATTATTTTAATCTGAATTGCTAAAATTTTTTAATATAAGTAAGTTAGCAAGTGAAAATTACTTACAAAACTTCCGGTGTTAATATTCCTAAATCCGAAGAATTTATTAGTAGCATAAAACCGCTTGTCAAAAAAACATTTTCTAAAAACGTTTTAAGCGGGATTGGACATTTTGGTGCTTTCTTTGAATTAGACTTAAAGAAATATAAAAAACCGGTATTTGTTTCAAGTATAGATGGTGTCGGAACAAAAATTAAGATTGCTTCGGAATTAAATAAATTCAACACAATTGGGGAAGATATTGTAAATCATTGTGTTAATGATATTGCAGTTTGTGGAGCTGTTCCTTTATTCTTTATGGATTATTATTCAACCGGGAAATTAAACAACAATGCTGCTGTTAATGTTGTTAGAGGGATTGTTAAGGCTTGTAAAGAAAATGATTGCTCGTTGATAGGTGGAGAAACTGCAGAAATGCCGGGTTTATACAGCCATAATGATTTTGATCTTGCCGGGGTAATTATCGGAGTATTAGATAAAAGGAAGATAATTAGTAGCGGTAAAGTTAAAAAAGGAGATGTATTGATAGGACTGGCTTCAAATGGTATTCACACAAACGGTTATTCGCTTATAAGAAAAATATTCGATTCCAAACAAAAACTTCAAAAGTATTATCCAGAGCTAAAGTGTAAACTTGGATATGAACTTCTGCGGGTGCATAAGTCTTACCTTAAAATCATACAAAGTTCCTTGAAGATGTTTAACATTAAATCAATTTCACACATAACAGGTGGAGGTATTGAAGGAAATACAAAAAGAGTTATTCCTAAGATAAGAAAATTATCTATTGATTGGAAATCATGGAAAAAACCTGCTATATTTGACATAATTAAAACTGTGGGTAGTGTTCCGGAATCGGATATGAAAAAGACATTTAATCTTGGAATTGGTCTTGTATTCATAATTTCAAAGAATGATGTAGATAGCTTTCAACAACATCTTAATAGTAAAAGAGAAAAGAGTTTCATTATCGGAGATATCCTGTAATACAAGAATATCACTTAAGAAAATATTATTATTTTATATTAAAGAATTTTTGAAACACAAAATATGTAATCAATGAAAAACGAAATTATAGGAAAAAACATTGAGAGAATACATAACTTACCTACTGGAATTAACATTCGACCTGAAGAAGTACAGGATGTCTTAAAACAACATATGTTGATTGATGGATTTGATATTACTTTAGATTTATCAAAATCAACTACACCTTACATATACGATTCAAAGCATAAAAAACAATACCTCGACTTCTTCACTTTTTTTGCTTCTAATCCTCTTGGTATGAATCATCCTAAACTTAATACAGATGAGTTTATAAGAAAGATTGGCGAAGTAGCTTTGACAAAACCTTCTCTATCCGATATTTATCCAATAGAGCAAGCTGAATTTGTTGAAACCTTTTTTAGAATAGCTGTACCCTCTTATTTAAAGTATGCATTTTTCATTGCCGGTGGTGCATTGGCTGTTGAAAATGCACTAAAAGCCGCATTCGATTGGAAAGTTCAGAAAAATTTCAAAAAAGGTTATAAAGAAGAAAAAGGAAGCAAGATTATTCATTACACTGAAGCTTTTCACGGAAGATCAGGTTACACTATGTCGTTAACAAATACTGATCCCAATAAAATTAATTATTTCCCGAAATTTAATTGGCCCAGGGTACTTAATCCGAAGATCACTTTCCCTCTCAATGAAGATAATTTAGCAAGAGTAATTTCAGCTGAGAATGAATCTATAGAACAGATTAAACAAGCAATTCATGATAACAAAGATGACATTGCAGCTATCATAATTGAACCAATTCAGGGTGAGGGAGGTGACCATCACATGAGAAAAGAATATTTTGAAAAAATTCGTGAGTTATGCGATGAGAATGATATTTTATTTATAATGGATGAAGTACAAACCGGAATAGGACTAACAGGTAAATGGTGGTGCCACGAACATTTTGTAAAACCTGATATAATTGCCTTCGGTAAAAAGACACAGATCTGTGGTATTCTTTCTACAGATAGAATTGATGAAGTCGAAGATAACGTATTTAAAAAATCTGGAAGGATAAATTCAACTTGGGGCGGGAATTTTGTTGACATGGTTCGGTTTACACGAATACTTGAAATAATGTATGAAGATAACTCTGTTAAAAATTGTGAAGTGGTAGGTAAACATCTTTTGAACAAAGTTGAAAAATTGGTTAACAAGTATCCAGATAAAATATCAAATGGAAGGGGTCGAGGATTGTTCTGCGCCTTTGATTGTGAAAATTCTGAGGTAAGAAATAACCTTGTTAAGAAATTATTCGCCAATGGACTTATGATGATAGGCTGCGGAGAAAAAACAATGAGGTTTAGACCACCCGTTTGTATTAATAAAGAAAATATCGATGAAGGTATGGATATTATAGATAGATCTATTAATCAACTTTAATATTGAGTTAAAAATATTTTTACAATATCAATTTTAAAATTTTGGTTTCTAATGAAATAAAAGAAGTGTTCGTAAAATATTTGAAAGAACACTCGCATAGGATAACGAACGAAAGGTTCCTTGTTCTTGATGCAGCAATGTCTATGCAAGGACATTTCGATGCTGATGAACTGTACTTAAATATAAAAGAATCTTTTTTAAAAGTATCCCGTGCAACTGTTTATAAGACTTTAGAATTAATGAGTGAGTGTAAATTAATTACGAAACACAATTTCAAAGGAGACCGCTCAAGATATGAAAAGGAAATTGGTCGCGAACAACATTACCACATACTTTGCCTGGATTGTCAGCATATTTTTGAATTCTCTGAACCGAAAATTGGAAGGAATTTGAAAAAACTTTGTAGTGAAAAAAATCTGAACCTGATCGATCATTCTTTACAAGTATTTTCTACATGTAAAGAAAAAGAGAAATGCAAATATTATAAAAAATCTCGCTTTAGATAATCACTGTATTTCCTCTCATTTTAAAAAAATACATAAAAATCTATATTGTATTTAAATTTTAGCTTATCTATATTGAGTCTAAATAAGCAAAAAGATGACAGCAGCAGATCTTGAATTCGGACAGAAAGCAACAATAAAAAATATAGATTTAACTCACCCATCTTCACAAAGAATAATAGAAATTGGTTTTACACCAGGACAGGAAATTGAGTTATTGAATAAAACTTTATTTAATGATCCAATCTCTATTTCAGTAAGGGGATCCTTAATTGCCCTTAGAAAGGATGACGCTGAAAGTATTCAGATTTAGGATTACTATTCTTATCTCGTAAAGATCATTAAAACTAATGTCAGTATCATCTATAAACTCACAAAAACAAAAAACTTCTCTCGTAACTTTAGTTGGACCACCAAATTCCGGCAAGACTTCATTATATAATTTACTCAGCGGCGCAAAAGCTAAAACGGTAAACTATCCGGGTTCTACGATTGAATATTCACTATCACGATTTCTAAAACATTTTAATGTTAAAGCAGCACTCATCGATTCTCCTGGTATAGTAAGCCTTATGCCGGATTCACCGGAAGAAAAACTTTCTATTGATTACCTGTTCTCACATCCTAAATACGGTTCTCCTGATTTAATTGTTATCACAGTTGATGCTTCCCAGCTATCCAGGCACCTTTTTCTGGTTGAGCAAATCATCGATACAAATGCGAAAGTAATAGTTGCTCTAACAATGCTCGATTTGTTAAATAAAAAAGGGTATGACATTTCAATTAATAGATTAAGACAGTTATTGAAATGTGATGTAATTCCAGTTAACGGGAGAAATGGAAAAGGATTAGATAATTTAGTTGAATCAATTAAAAGTAATCTAAAGAACAAAAACTCGAAAATAAAATATAAATATAATGAAAATGTTTATGGTTCAAAATTAGTTGATATTTATAAAACGACTGAATTTATTGAAACTGAAGCTCTCTTCCCAATTAGAGAAGGAGTAATGCAAAAGAACGATGACAGGGATTTACTTCGTGATGAACTCAAAACAAAAAGTGATATAATCAAAATCAAACCAGATAAAAGAACTTTGAAGCTTGATAAACTATTATTAAATAAATACTGGGGTATATTAATTTTCCTATTGATTATGACGTCGGTTTTCACATCAATCTTTTGGCTTGCTGCTCCTCTTATGGATCTTGTTGATTTAATATTTACTACACTTTCTGAAAATGTCACAACTTTTATCGGCGAGACATGGTTCAGCAATTTACTATCCAATGGTATTATTACAGGTGTTGGTTCTGTTCTAATCTTCATTCCACAAATCATGATTCTTTTTTTATTACTCGGCTTTTTAGAGGACACAGGTTACTTAGCTCGAGGTGCAATGCTGGTTGATAGACCACTTTCTAAAATCGGATTAAACGGCAAATCATTTGTTCCGATGTTATCAGGGTTTGCATGTGCAATACCGGCTATTTTGACAACAAGAACAATCAAAAATAAAAAAGAACGCTTTCTTACTATTTTTATCATACCGTTAATGAGTTGTAGTGCTAGACTTCCCGTCTATGCTTTGCTTCTTGCTTTCCTTTTACACGGTTCACCTTTTTTAAGCGGGATAACACTTGCCTTAATTTATTTATTCAGCATTACAAGTTCATTAATCATTGCTGGAATAATTAATAAATATCAATCTAAGATAATTAAAGTGAAAGACAGTTCTTCATTTATTTTAGAGCTTCCTACATACAGGTTTCCAAATTTTAAAAATGTTATTCGGAATACACGTACAAATACGAATCACTATGTGAAAAGAGCTGGTCCGATTATAATAGTATTTTCATTAGTAATCTGGTCTCTCACTTATTTTCCTAATAGTAATCCTGTGATTACTAATTCGGATAACCTTTCTGAAAAAAAAGTCCTTGAGCTGAAATCATCCGAACGACTTACGAATTCTTATGCTTCAATGATTGGAAATTTTATAGAACCCGTTATGAAACCATTAGGCATGGATTGGAGAATTGGTGTTTCTATTATAACAACGTTTGCTGCGAGAGAAGTTTTTGTTAGTTCGCTGGCAATGATATTCAAAGTTACTGATACAGGAGGAGATTTAAGAACATCGATTGTCGATGCTATGAAAAATGCAAAAATAAAAAATACTAATGAAAGACTTTTCACAACCTCAACCGTTATTGGTTTAATTGTATTTTTCGTCTTTGCTTTACAATGTATTTCGACAATAGCCGTATCGAAAAAAGAAACAGGTGGGTGGCGATTGCCAATTCTTCAGCTTGTTATCTTTACTTCATTGGCATATATCTTAACATTCATTACGGTTAACGGGTTAAAACTTTTTGGAGTAGAATAAATTAGACATTGAATTTATAAAAAACGATTTCCCCATCTTTTATAGTATAATCCTTGCCTTCAACCGATATTAAACCTTTTTCTCTGAGAGCATGTTCAGATTTATGCTTAATAAGGTCTTCATACTTTATTATTTCAGCTCTAATAAATCCTTTTTCGAAATCCGTGTGTATTTTTCCTGCTGCTTGAATTGTTTTGAATCCATCCGGAATTGTTCTCGAATGTAATTCATTTTTATTTGCAGTGAAAAATGTTATCAGGTTAAGCAACGAGTAACCTTCTTTAATCAGTCGGTTTAATCCTGATTCCTCTAAACCCATCTCTTTAAGAAAATCATATCGTTCTTTTTCATCTTCTAAGGATGCAATTTCAAATTCCATTTCAACAGAGAGAATTAGAAATTTAGCGTTCTCTTTTTCTGCTGTCTCTTTAACAATGTTTGAGTACTCATTTCCGTTTATACTTGTATCGTCAACATTAGAAACGTATAGTATCGGTTTATCTGTTAACAAATCTAACCCGCTGATTAATTTTTTTTCATCCTCATGAAGTGCATTGATAAAATATTTAGCTAATCTTGATGATGATAGATGGTTATTTAACTTTTCTAAAAGATCTAATTCGGCTATTGCTGATTTATTCCCTACCCTTACGCTCTTCTTTACCTTCTCAATTCTTTTTCCCAGAGTTTCAATATCTTTTAGTATTAACTCTGTCTCGACGATTTCGATGTCATTCACTGGATCAATATCCTCACTTATATGAGTGATATTCTCATCTTCAAAACACCTTACGATATGAATGATTGCATCAACCTCTCTTATATGTGATAAAAATTGATTCCCAAGACCTTCCCCCTTGGAAGCACCTTTTACCAATCCTGCTATATCAACAAAATCTATGGTGCTTGGAACAACTTTTTTAGGATTATATATTTCAGTCAACAATTCTAATCTTTTATCAGGTACAATAACGGTTCCGAAGTTTGGCTCGATTGTACAAAAAGGATAATTGGACGCTTCTGCTTTTTGTGAAGACGTTAGAGCATTAAACAAAGTTGATTTTCCTACATTAGGTAAACCAACTATACCACAACGAAATGACATATCGAATTATTTAGGTTTATTAAATAAATAATTTAAAAGCACCCGTATATACCAATCCAAAAAAAATAGGTATAACAATATTATCATCAAAACGTAAAGGAATTAATTCAATCAATGTTGTTAAAAAAACCGCAGCAAATCCTATGTAGTATTCAAATACATCATTGGAAACTTTTGGTGTGAGTAAAATTACAAGTAAACCAGTAATTAGAAATGCAGCACTTCCTTCAATTGTTTTATTCTTTATATGAATTCTTCCATACTGTTTTCCGATAATTGCTGCTGCTGTATCACAAATAATCATTACAAATATTGCTGTTATTGCTATCTCTTTTTGAAATAATAGAACACATGCTAATATAGAAATTGTAAATGTTGTACCACCGGTAAACAAGTGTGTTTCTTTCTTAGTTTCATGATGCCTTAGGACCGCACTTAAACATTTATTGAAAATATTTTCGATAAGTTTTGAATACCGTTTCCCGATATCAAGGAATAATAAAAAGAATACAGCAATAGATAAAATTATAACTGTAATGCTCTTATTTGTAAAATAATAAAAAAGTGGAATAATCGAAGAAGAAAGGTGAATTCCTTTTCTCAGCAGCTCGTTTTTCAAACTAATTTTATTACCAACGTCTTCCAATTCGAATAAAAAAAGCGAGTTGTTATCTCGCTTTAATATTAATTCTTATTTACAATTGAATAATTAATTTGCAAGTGCAATGTCATTTTGTACAACCGGAGATTTTTTCTTAGTTTTCTTTTTTTTCTTCACAGATTCTTTGGAATTTTCATCATCTTCGGATTCCTTTTCCATAGGTGGTAATTCTTCACCCTTCATTATTTTAGCAATCTCCTCTGAATCTAAAATTTCCCTATCAAGCAAGTATAACGAAAGTTTATGAAGAATTTCTATGTTCTCGTTTAATATATTTTCAGCTTTACTAATGCCTGCTTCAACTATCTTTTTTGTTTCTTCGTCTATAAGTATCTGAGTTGTTTCACTATAATTCTTATGCTCATGAATTTCTTTACCTAAGAATACTTCTTCAGATTTATTTCCGTATGCAACTGGTCCGAGTTTTTCACTCATACCATATTCACACACCATCTTTCTTGCAAGGGAAGTTGCTCTAACAATATCATTACTTGCACCTGTTGTGTATTCATTGAAAATCATTTTCTCTGCTACCCTGCCTCCCATCATGTAAGCAATCATTGCTTCGAGATATTCTTTAGAATATGTATGCTTTTCATCAATAGGCAGGTAAGTAGTCACACCTAATGCCCTTCCTCTCGGAATAATTGTTACTTTATGAACCGGATCAGCTTCAGGGAGCATTTTAGCAACTAACACATGACCTGATTCGTGATAAGCTGTTGTCTTCTTTTCTTTATCAGATATTATCAAACTTTTTCTTTCCGTACCCATCAATACTTTATCCTTAGCATCTTCCATTTCATGCATACTAACAGCATCTAAGTTTCTTCTTGCTGCTAAGAGTGCAGCCTCGTTAACAAGATTTGCTAAATCAGCACCTGAAAATCCAGGAGTTCCTTTAGCGATAATATCTATTTTGATATCATCGGATAAAGGTATATTCCTTGTATGTACCTTTAAAATACCTTCCCTACCTTTTACGTCAGGTCTGTCAACAACAACCTGCCTGTCGAATCTGCCAGGTCTAAGCAATGCCGGGTCGAGAATATCAGGTCTGTTTGTGGCTGAAATTATTATTACTCCGCTGTTTTGTTCGAATCCATCCATTTCAATGAGCAGTTGGTTCAGTGTTTGTTCCCTTTCATCGTGCCCACCGCCTAATCCTGCGCCTCTATGTCTTCCAACTGCATCTATTTCATCAATAAATATTATACATGGAGCGTTTTTCTTCCCTTGTTCAAAAAGGTCTCGAACACGTGATGCTCCTACACCGACAAACATTTCAACAAAATCTGCACCGCTTATTGAGAAGAAAGGAACTCCAGATTCACCTGCAACTGCACGAGCAAGTAATGTCTTTCCAGTTCCCGGAGGTCCTAATAACAAAACACCTCTTGGGATTTTACCACCTAATTTCTGGAATTTAGCAGGTGTTTTTAGAAATTCGATTATTTCAGATAACTCTTCCTTAGCTTCGTCAGCGCCGGCTACGTCTCTGAATGTAACTTTTATTGCAGTTTCACTCAACATCTTTGCCTTAGATTTACCGAATGAAAAGATTCCTCTCGTTCCTCCACCACCGGACTGCATTCTTCTCATAATAACTATCCAGAATACAATTATCAATATCCAGGGCAGTGCTCCTAAAAGAGGACCTAACCAGCCACCATCATCTTTCTCTACAGAAAAACTTACACCGTTGTCGCTCCATGTTTTGATTACATTGTCATCAATATTAGTATAAGGAAGAAAGATACTAAACTTTTCAACAACAACTGGTCTGCCTTTTATGTCAATTGTTTCTGGTGCTTTCAATGTTCCGAAAAATTCATAATTATCTTCGGATTTCTTAATTAATGCGTTTGAGATTTTTTTATCTAAAAGGAATTTCTGATACTGGTCAAAGGTGACTTCAGTATATTTACCATCAGAACCTTTTGTATAAATCATTATTAGAAAAAAAGCAATAAGTATTGCACTCCATCCTAAAACTATTTTAAATACTCTGTTCCAGTTGAAGTCTTCGTTTTTTTTATTCTGCTTATCCTTATTATTTTGGTTTTGGTTCATTATTATTCTTAGTCTTTATAAGCTATAACATGTATATGCTTTTTAAATTCCTGTATTTCTGTGCGTAATCAAGACCATATCCCACCACAAATTTATTTTCTATCTTAAAGCCTATATAATCAATTTCGAAATCTAATTTTACAGTTTCTTCTTTGTACAATAAAGTAACGATTCTAAGTGAACTCGGATTATGTTTTTCAATTAATGTTTTCATATATTTAATCGATAAACCTGAATCTATTATATCTTCAACAATAATTACATCCTGCCCTGCAATCTCACAATTTAATTCTTTCAATAACGTAATAGAACCTGAAGAGATTTGACTGTCACCGTAACTGGATAGTTTTAAAAAATCAATTTCACAATCAATATTAATTTCGCGAATAAGATCCGATAAAAATACAACTGCCCCGTTCAGCACACCAATAAAAATCGGTGACTTTCCTGCATAATCCCGGTTTATCATTTCGGCAATCTCCTTTACCCTCTTGGATATTTGAGATTCATCAATGTAGATTTCTAATTTATTTGCTTCTGCTTCTGCCAATGGCTGATATTAAATTAATTTTATTTAATAATTACAACATGTACTCTCGTAAAGTTACCGATTTTATAAAGAAATAAAACTAAAAAACCCACGAGAGTCATTAAACTCCTGTGGGTTTTTTATAATTGCTAATCTGATTAATTATTTTCTTCTTCCATGATTCTCTTGTTTTTTCTTATAGCTCTTTCTTTAAGCATTTTCCTCTCAACTGATGGTTTTACAAAATACTGTCTTCTTCTGAATTCCTTTAATATTCCAGATTTCTCATATTTCTTCTTGAATCTTTTAAGAGCTTTATCTACAGATTCACGATCCTGTATTAATACTTTAATCAATTAAACTACCTCTTCCTTTTTATTTAAGATATGCAAGATAATGATTTTACGTATATAATTCAATGTTGAACATTTAAACAATCCTGAAAACGTAAACTAATCAATGTCCCGATTTCTTTAGATTTTCAGCATCGGTTCTTGAATTTTGAAAATTTTTCATAGATATAACTTTATCATAGTATTCTTGAGCTAAGGATTTATTTCCTTTTTCGTCATTAAGCATACCAAGTAGTAAATATGTAAAAACACCGAATGCAGTATCTTCTTTATCAATGATCTTAGTAATTTCCTCGCTTTTAATCAAATACTTTTCTGCTTCTAAAATTCTTCCGAGTTTTGAATAGGATAATGCTATATAATAATTTGCTTCTCTTTGCAAACTGAGATTAGTATATCCGGGTTGTCCATTGAGATTCTTTTGTAATACAGCTTCCCATCCATGTATAGCTTCATACCATTTACCAAGACCAACATAACTGTTGTAAAGATATTTTTCAAAAACTGGATTTTCAGGAAACTCCCTGAATAAATTCTTCGAGTATGATTCAGATTCATAAAAGTTCTTTTCATATTTTAAATAAAGAAAAGCTAATATAAACCTTGCCTCATATTTTCCAAACTTTGAATTAGAAGCAGCTTCTTTTATTTGAAATAAACCCTTTACCTTATCTCCTTTAGGAAATATAATCATGAGTGGTTTTACGATTGGATATTTTTCGGGTACGTATTCCGCGAAGTAGTTATATATACCTATCCCTAAAAGAGCATCTTTATTCGCAGGACTCAAATCGGATGCTATTTTCAATAAATTCAGGGCTTCCTTTCCGTCTTCAGCAGCTTTCAGCCAGCTGTCTCTTAAACTTCTTACAAGTCCCCTATAACCGAGCGCACCGCCTTTATAAAGCAAAGCATTAACATCGTATTCGTTATCGTCAAGAATTTCATCGGCAGCATCAACGACTTTTTCTATTCGTTCATAGAATTCTTCATCCTGTGATTCATCTGTCTTATCAAGATTTATTTTCCACCATTCAACTAACGCATAGAAAAAATATCCTGCAGGATTACGCGGCTCCATGCTTTTTACTTTATTGAACTGCATTTCAGCAGAGTCAAACTTCAAATGATAAACATACAAAATCCCCTTTTCGATTAATTCATCTTTTGATTGACCGTTGCTATTATACACTACGAGACAAGAAAAAATAAATATTAATATTATTTTTAGTAAAACTATTTTTTTCATATTAAGATAATTGTCAAACTAAAAATAACTTTCTATATAAAAAAATCTGTATAGA
>CAYYJH010000074.1:0-13981 GCA_964472195.1 uncultured Ignavibacteriaceae bacterium
TTAATTCCGAATAATAAAGCTATTGTCAGTATAAAGCCGCTTCCCAAAAGACATCCTGCCATCTTACCCAATGAACTTGTCACGGATTCACGCGATGTTTCGACTCCTTTGTCTCTTAACCATTTCGCTATTCCGCCTTCGAAAAATCCCGCGATAGCGTCTGTTAAAGCGTCGCCGATTACTCCTCCTGCAATTGCACCAACGACTCCAAACAAAATTCCTCCCCATAATGCAGGAATTGTCAATAGTCCCGTGTCAATTGCTCCGAAAATAAGGTCAGGCAAAGCACTTTTTAATGATCTTTTTGCAAAGACAAGTCCAACAAGCGGCAGAAGTGTTAATGCTAAGATAATTGGTCCTATCTGAATTTCATATTGCAATGTTAGAAATCCCAGGATTCCAACCAGAGCAGCAATTACAATAATGTATAAGAAATTTTTCATCTGATTAATTTTTTTAATAAATGTTATTTAGTCTTAGAGTTGGTGGTGAGAACACGAATAACTGGAAAAGTCTGGAAACGTTTTATGTTAACTTAGATATCCTGTCTATTTACCGTTTATCTGCCCGGCGTTTAGTTTCGCATTGGTGTTTTCAAAATTCATCAAAATCTTCTCGACACTCTTTTCAGTTATCTTAAGAAAAGTATTCGGCTGCACACCAATCCACACAACAAATATCAAAATAGGAACAAGAGCAAACAGTTCATTTTTATTTATGTCTTTAAGCGACCTGTTCTTATCATTCTCAATCGGTCCGAGCATCACACGCTGGAATAACCAAAGAAGATAAACAGCAGAAAATATAACTGCAGTTGTTGAAAGAATCACATAGATGTTTGAATCGAGATTTAGAGAATTGAAAGCACCAACCAGCACTAGAAACTCTCCGATGAAACCGTTTAAACCGGGCAAACCAATCGAGGATAAACAAATTACAAGAAATATTCCGGAAAAGATCGGCATGACTTTCATTAAACCCCCGAACTCTTTTATTTCTTTCGTATGCCTCCTTTCATAAATCATCCCTACGATCATGAAGAGTGCCCCGGTTGACAAACCATGGTTAATCATTTGTATTACACTCCCCTGCATCGCTGTTTGTGTTAATGCAAATGTTCCCAGAACAATAAACCCAAGATGGCTTACAGACGAGTACGCGACGAGTTTCTTCATGTCTTTTTGTACAATGGAAAGCAATGCACCGTAAATAATACCGATAACAGCTAAAGTTGCTATGTAGGGTGTCAATTTGACAAACGCAGCAGGGAATAAAGAAAGCGAAAACCTTATGAGTCCGTACGTACCCATCTTCAACAGTAATGCAGCAAGAATAACACTTCCTGCGGTCGGTGCCTGAACGTGAGCATCGGGCAGCCATGTATGAAAAGGAAATAAAGGTATTTTTATAAGAAAACCCAATGTAAAAAACACAAATAGAATGATCTGCTTATCAAGAGGTAAATTAAGGGCGGCTAATTGCAGCTTTGTCAGGTCAAGTGAAAATTCCCCGATATAAGGTTCGCATAAAAATCCTAACCAGATAATTCCGATTAATAGTAAAACACTCCCAAACATCGTATACAGGAAGAACTTCACAGCTGCATAAACCCTGTTCTCCGAACCCCATATACCGATAAGAAAATACATTGGTATGAGAATGAATTCCCAAAAAACATAAAACAACACAAGGTCGACCGAACTGAATACACCGATTAAACCTCCCTCCATTAAAAGTATCAGTAAATAGAATTCCTTAACCCTTATTTTAATGGTGTTCCACGAAACAATAATGCTTAAAGGGAAAATGAAGGTTGTTAAAAGAATGAGCAGAAGTGAAATTCCATCGATACCGACATAATAATTAGCATTAATGATACCTATCCATTTGTGCTTTTCAATAAATTGATAATCACCGGAAAAAGTATTAAATAATAAATAAGCATACACTGCAAATGCAAAAGTAAGAACTGAGATAATAATCGTGTAAACCTTTACCAGTTTTTCATTCTCTCTTTTGAAAATCAGTAAGGGTAATGCAAAAACTATCGGTAAAAAAATCAGTATACTTAGTAAATATTTTTCCAAAGTGAATTAAATAAAAGTGTTTTCTTCAATATTCTTTAAGTGTAAGGGATCAATTTCATCGAAATAAAACTATCCTTTCATTCGAAGACCTTTTTCTTCATTTATAAATATCCAGCCAACAACCTTGCCAATATTTATATCCTTGAAATTGTTC
The DNA here is from genome assembly GCA_964472195.1 of uncultured Ignavibacteriaceae bacterium. GTDB lineage: Bacteria > Bacteroidota > Ignavibacteria > Tepidaquicellales > Tepidaquicellaceae > BS750m-G4. Next base: position 2,242 of record CAYYJH010000074.1, read on the forward strand.
CAGTAGTCATTGTTAAAAACAAATCTCGAACTGAACGAACTTTCCGTCATCATTGCTGATTGAGCCATAATGTTTTTGAATCTTTCTTTCCATAATTTCCAGTTGCTTTCTCTCAAGTCAACCCAGCCATCTTGCGCCCAGCCATCGATCTTTGATTTTGTGACCTTAATTTCATCTCCTTCACTTTCTGCTGGAATCTTAACTTCAGGTCCACGGATGTATTCTTTACCATCAGGAAACAGTATCGGTACACCAATAGAAACCATTTCATTTCTTAATCTTGAATCATTTTTAATAAAGTCAAACATTTTGTTCGTTTGATTCTTCGGTGTATCTTTTATAAAATCATTAAAATTACCATAAACAAGTTTGATCATCTGTGTTTCATACAATAATTTCGATAACCTCGGGGGACCCAGCATTTCAAAAGCCACAGAATCCGTCCTGTATTTTTTCTCCAGCTCTTTAATTTTCTTAACGGCTCTATGCTGCATAAAACCTGCTCTGTAAGATGGCTCCATTACAGACGTATCGAGTGCACCAATAACTTCATGACCTGTGTTTCCTCCTTTAAGTTCCCTCATAATATCTTCTGCAATCTCTTCCGGTGTAACAAATTCCATTTGACCTAATGTCGAAATAGTTTCGAACTCTCCACGAGAGAAAATACCGTTCTCTCCCGTATCGATGAATACGGTTTTTAAATTGCCCGTAGGTTTATACTTCTTATCGGAAATTCGTTGGAATGTCTTTTCCAATTTCGTTTTATCATCAAGCTTTATATCGTAAATCTTAATCGGTTGGTTACGTTTTTTTATTTCTCCGTATTCTATTCTCTTCCATGCAATGGATGCTGTTGGTTTTATTTCCTTGATAGAGGGACCATCCGGCGTACGAGCCATTAGAAATAATAATAAAGTATGAGCACCAGCAATTGAAGATTTGCTCAATAATACACGTGAAGGTTTTTCCTCGCTGTGAGTAAATGGAATGTTTAATCCCATACCACCCGTACCACTCGTACCCACTTTCAAATAAACTAATGTATTAAATCTCAACATAGAATTATAGAGTATCTGAACATGCCTTATGAGTTGAGGAGTATACGAAGTGCAAATAAGTTTCTCAACTGAATCAAGCAGTTTACCATAATCATTATCTTTACTCTTTGTAATCTTTAGAAGGTCATTATACGACTTGTAAATATTCTGGTATGCAATTGCTGTTGCAGTATTTATGCAATCGATTATTACATCTGGTTTGTATTTTTCCAACATTTGATATATGCATGATTCTCTTAACATTTTTTCATCGAGGTTATCAACAATATCGTGAATAACCAATCTTCTTTTCTGAATATCATTCAAATAATCGTCTCTCTTCATATCTTTGAATGCACACCTTACGAAAATATTACCCCACCATGGAGTAAATAATCTTTTATTCTTAAATTCTTTAGATAACTTAGCACAAATATCTTTTGCCTCATGCTCAAATAAAGATGTGAGAATAATCTGTTTTGGTTTGCCTTCTACAATCCTTCTGGCAGTAGCTGCACCAACCAAGCCCCAACCTCCTAATATTAAAACTTTCTTATTTTTAAGATCCATCTTTTTATAATTTATTTTTTATACAATACCTTTATTTATATTTATTTCAAGGTAGGATTCGGGAATTGCATTTTGATATGGAAAATTCATGAAAAAGTTATCTTTCTCAAAATATATTTCCCAATAAGTATTAATATGCAATAGATAACAATTTAAAAATTATTTTAACGATGTACTCCGGGTTCAAAAGCTACATAAACAAATAAGGCTTCCAATCTTCATCAACTTTTCCTGCAAAGTTTTTGATGAACGTTATGTGAGAAGGCTTTTTGGGATTATAATAAAGAACCATCTTTGCTTCTTCAGGGATTCTATCACCCTTCTTGTTGTTACATTTTATACATGCAGTCGTTAGATTTTCCCAGGTATCTTCACCTCCTCTTGATTTAGGAATAATATGGTCGATTGTAAGGTTTGTTGAAACTCCGCAATACTGACATCTATGATTATCACGCCTGATAATATTTTTTCGAGATAATATTATCTTTTTAAAAGGTACTCTAACAAAAATTATTAGTCTGACTATACTCGGATATTCAAACGTTCTATAGACCGTCCTGATAACTTTATTATTAACGGTGCTGATTACTTCAGCTTTTCCTAAATATGTTAAAATAATGGCTCTTCTTGCATTACAAATAGTAATAGGCTCATAGTTTTGATTCAGAACCAAAACCTTGCCATTCAATAAATTCCGAGAATTTATGGCTCTTTTTTTTCTATGTGTAGGACTATTTTCGTGGAAGACTTAACTCCTATATTATAAATTTATAAAATAATTTAGTTATATTTGTTAGAATAATCAATTTACTTGTTCAGCAATTCATTATTCTCAAAATAAACAAATCATAAGCCCTTAAAAATATAAATGAAGTGACAACGGAAAGAAAATCCTAAAAAAAATGATTTATTTGAAATACTTTTTTTACTTTTCGAGCTTGATGGCAACTGAATATGGCGTCATTCTAAATCTTTTAATCAATTCAGGATCGAAATTAGAATTATTACCGACAACAGGCTCTTGAAAATCAACTACAGTATATCCAGCATCTTTGAATATTTTGAAATAATATGAAAGCGGTCGGTGAAATGATATGAATTCCGTTTTAAAAGGACCCCATTCTTGTCTAAATTTTAATGAATCAAAATAAGATGAAGTCCACGTAAACCTCACACTATTATCTTCGAGTCTTTCCGGTAAAATTGGACTCCCAAAACAGGGATGAGAAAAGACATTAATACAAACCCCACCTTTTTTAAGTACTCTATAAAATGACTTTATAGCACTTTCTACATCTGAGACATCCATTAGAACATAATTTGAAACCACAATGTCAAAGAAATCGTCTTGCTGGGTTTCAAGACTCAAACAAGAATCACATATAAAATTTAATTCTGAATTATTCTTTCCCTTTTCTTTTCTTGCTTTTTCATTCGCATAGAGTATCATGTTCTCTGATACATCAACTCCCGTTACTTTAGCTCCGGAATTCGCCATCTTCACCGAAAGATATCCATTACCACATCCCGCATCCAATATAATCTTTCCGTTTACATCTCCCAGCATTTCCCAGAGAACCGGATCAGAATTAAGAATCCTGTTGTTATCGCCTCCTTCACCAATCCATGAATCCCATTCGATAGATCTTTCTTCCCATGACCTTATGACATCCTTATCTTCACTCATGCATTTTCAATAACTTTTTCAAAAAAATATAGAAATATATTTGCTTCTTCCTTAGTAATAATTAATGGAGGTAATAAACGAATGACATTATCACTTACAAGATTTACAAGTATTTTATTGTCAAAAAGTTTATTTACGACTTCGGATGGATTTACATTTTGAACTTCAATCCCTAGCATTAATCCCAAGCCTCTGACATCTTTTATTTTCTCTGGAAATTTTTTCTGAAGATCAAACAATTTACTTTTGAGGTGATCTCCTATAACCGATGCGTTCTCCATAACTCCATTCTTCAATTCATCAAGCACTACAATCCCTGCTGCACATGAAACCGGGTTTCCACCAAAAGTTGTACCGTGCTCACCAATCTTCCAGCTATCGTTTAAATATTCCTTCGACATAATTGCCCCAAGTGGAAGTCCTCCACCAATCCCTTTTGCAACAACACAAATATCTACGTAAGCGTTAAAATGATGTATGGATAAAAATTTTCCAGTTCTCCCCGCACCGCATTGAATACAATCAGCAACAATTAAAAAATTATATTTATCTTTCAGTTCCTGCAGCTTCTCTATAAATCCCACATCAGCTACATTAACACCACCTTCCCCTTGAATGAATTCAAGAAAAACTGCTGCTGTTTCTTCATCAATGTTATCTTCCAGATCTTTGATTGAATTATAAGGCAGAAATTTTGTAAATGGAAGGAAAGGTTCGTGATCTTTTCTGTATTTATCTTTATAAGTCAACGATAAAGAACCGTAAGTTCTTCCATGGAATCCACCGGTAAATGATATTAGTTTTACTTTCTTATCAGATTTGAAATGCTTTCTTGTAAGCTTAATTGCACCTTCGATTGACTCTGTTCCGGTTGATGCAAGAAATACTCTTTTAAATCCCGCTAACTTCAATAACTTTTCTGCGAAATCGACCTGTGTATCCTGGTAGAAAAAATTGGAAAGATGACTGAACTTTTCTGTTTGATTTATGATTGCAGTTCTTACTTTTTTGTTAGAATAACCAAGAACATTAACAGCAAGTCCTCCAATCAGATCAAGATAACGCTCACCGGTTTTTGTAAATAAGTATACTCCTTCTCCCCTGTCAATTTCAGTCGGTAAACGTTTATAAGTGGGAAAAAATAATTTTTTCTCTTTATCGAAAATTTCGGGCATAATAATTCAAGATTTCTTTAATGTCTTAAATACTCTGCTCAGAAAATTTATTTGAGGATTGAGTTTAGATATGGTATCATTATTCCTGATTACAAAATCAGCATTCTTGACTTTTGTACGCTCATCTATTTGATATCTCATCATGTTCTCAACTTCTGCTCTTCGGGCTCCATCCCTTCGCATTATTCTTTTGATTCTATTTTCTTTATTGGCAAATACCATTACAATGTAATCAAGTTGTTCATCGAAAAAACTTTCAAAAATCAAAGCAGCTTCTATCAGGATTATATTCTCCTTACACTTTTTCGCTTCTTTCATTATATAATCTATTACCACGGGATGAACAATCTCATTTATCCTTTTAAAATTCTTTTTTGATTGAAATATAACTTTTCTTAGTTTTGCTAAATTTATCTTACCTTTAAAATTCAGGATATCTTTTCCAAACTCCTTAACCACATTTACCGCCAGCTTTTTATTTTTGATGTAAAGCTCTTTTGCAATTGGGTCGGCATAGAAAACTTTAAATCCTTTCTTTTCAAGTTTTCTACAAACTTCAGATTTGCCGGAACCAATTCCGCCTGTAACACCAACAAGTAATTTATTCTTTATTCCATTCATTAACTAAATTAGTTTAATATTTTAAAAAATCTATTTTGCATAAGCAATTGCTCTTCTCTCCCTGATAACGTTTATTTTTATTTGCCCTGGATACTCCATTTCTTCCTGAATCTTAAGTGCAATATCCGATGCTAATTGATCTTGAAGAATATCACTAACATTTTCTTGTTCAACAATAACACGTACTTCCCTGCCGGCTTGTATGGCAAACGTTTTTGCGACTCCTTCAAAAGAAGTAGCAATAGCTTCGAGTTTTTCGAGCCGCTTAGAATATGCCTCAACTGATTCTCTTCTTGCACCTGGTCTTGCACCACTGATTGCATCCGCAGCTTGAACTAAAACTGCAATCGGATGATCCATTGGCATCTCATCATGGTGCGAACCAATAGCATTGCATATAATCGGATGTTCTTTACATCTCTTTGCGACTTCATAACCCAAAATTGCATGAGGTCCCTCGATGTTCCTGTCAATTGTTTTTCCCATATCATGCAGCAAACCTGCTCTTTTCGCTAACTGTGCTTCGAGACCGAGTTCTGCTGCCATAATTCCTGTTAAGTGTCCGACTTCCATAGAATGGTTCAAGACATTCTGTCCATAACTGGAACGGTATTTCATTCGTCCTATCAATGTTAAAATATCTCTATGAACACCCTGTATACCCATTTCGATCAAAGTCTGCTCACCAATACGTATGATTTCCTCGTTCAATTCCTTATCGACTTTAGCAACAACTTCTTCAATCCTTGCAGGATGAATCCTACCATCGGAAATTAACCTTTCCATAGCGACGCGTGCAACTTCTCTTCTAAAAGGATCGAATCCAGATATAATCACTGCTTCCGGAGTATCATCGACAATGATATCGACACCGGTTACTGCTTCAAAAGCCCTTATGTTCCTCCCTTCCTTTCCGATAATTCTACCTTTTAAATCATCGGATTGAATTTGCAGGACACTGACTGTAGTTTCCACAGAATGATCTGCTGCAGATCTCTGTATTCCCTGCACAACGATATTCCTCGAAATCTTATTTGCTTCCTGTTTAGATTCTTCTCTGATTTCCTGAAGTTTCTGAGCACACTCAAGCTTAACATCACTGATTAATTCATTAAATAGTATCTTCTTCGCTTCATCTTCACTCAATCCGGAAATCCTGTGAAGTTTTATTTTGGATTCCTCAGACAGCTTTTTGTATTCCTCTTCAAGCTTTGTGATTCTTTCCTGCTGCTGAGTTAACTCTTTAGATTTGGCATCAAATTCATCTTCTGTATTTTTTAGATTCTTCTCCTTCATTACTAACTCGTTTCTAATCTTTTCAATCGATTCCTGTGCACTTTTAAGTTTCTTTTCCATTTCTACAACATCTTTCTCTCTTATCTTGACCTCATCATCAAATTTTTGTTTCCTCTTATAAAATTCATCTTTAACTTCAAGGAGTTTTTCTTTCTTAAGATTTTGGGCAGCCTTCTCGGCATCTTCCTGAAATAATTTTGCTCTGCGTAATGATTCCTCTAATGTTTCTTTAGATTTTATTTCTGCATCGGATAATATCTTCTTTGATATACTCTCTGCGTTTGCTATTTTCGATTTATTAGATTTCGAATGCAAAAACCATCCGAGGAAAAAAGTGATTATACATATTCCAACTAAAATTGGAAGTAAAATATATATATCTAAATCTGCTATGCCTGCCATTTGTTCTGTTCCTCCTGAATCACAATATGTGATTCAATATATTATTCGATTTATGATTATCAAAAAATTGAAATTTATGAATATTAGAAAGGTTAATAAATACCTTTTTTAATAATCAAAAATTTTAAAATACGAATTCAAAAACTTTCATAGGTATATAAAAAAACCGCACAATCAATCCACAATTCAAAGGTTATAAAAGAACCTTATATAGATAGGGTGGGTGGTGCCAAAGTGTTTTTTAACGTCCACTGTTCACTATTTCTGAAAAATCAAAAATGCAAATCCTGATAAATCAAGACGAGGCCTGTAATTAACACTTGCGAGAGCTTACCTCCCAAATAAAACGTGTTGGTTCTATATAATGTTTGACTGTGGCTGGTAGTGCGGTTATAATACCTTTTTATTAAAAAGAACTAATTCTCTTAAAGACTCTGATCAATTTGCCGGCATACTTCATCGATATGATTATTACAATCATTTATGAATTCAGAATAATCGCTCTCCAATTCATCTCGAAAATTCTTTTCTTTAAAGAAACTCTCAGCAATATTAAGCGCCGATACAACTGCAATTGTTTCTCCTGATTGATTTGGTGATTCATAATTGATTCTTTGCATTAAGTTATCAACGTAACTTGCAAGTCGGTCAACTTCTGCATGATTATCACCCTGCAGATTGTACTCACTATTAAAAATTATTTTCTTAATACCAGCGTTTTTCATTTTTTTAATTGTAAATTAAATTAAACTTTAATCAATCTACCAGTCAAACATATCTAAATCTTAAACATCATCATCGTTGTTGCCATCCTCTTCAAGGTGAACGTCAATCCTGGATATCAATTCTTTAATTCTTGATTTGATATTTTCCTTACCCTCCAATATATCAACATTTTTACTGGAATCCAATAACATATTTTTTAAATCTGAAATTTCTTTGTCCTTAACAACCGAATCCGAATTTATTTTTGTTGATTGAAGTTTCAATTCGGTTATACTGTTATTCAATTCCTTAATGTTTTCCTTGAGCAAGTTATTCTCATCGGAAACTTCCTTGATTCTATAAATTAGCTTTTTAACTTTTTCAAATAGTCTGTCTAAAGCTGATTTATGTGATTCCTTGAGTTTGTTGAATTCATCTTTATTGAATTCTTTGCTGTTTTCTGCCATAACAGGAATTTTATTCCCTAAAATTATTCTCTTAAAGTTATTCCTAACTTATTCTTAAGTGCTTTTACAATTTTCTTGACTGATTGATTCACTTCATCATCAGTCAATGTATTCTTATCAGATAAAAATTCTAAAGAGAACGCCATACTCTTATTACCAGAACCTAATTGTTTATCTGAATAGATATCAAAAAGCTTTACACTTCTTAAAAACTCGCCCCCACTTTTTATTACAAACTCTCTAATATCTTCATATGAAATATCCTTTCGTGTTACAATTGCAAGGTCTCTTTTTGCAACAGGAAATTTAGATATCGCTTTATAATACCTGCTTGTATCAACCTTATTGTAAAGAGCATCAAGATAAATTTCAGAAAAATATACATCTTGTTCAATATCAAATAGATTTAACATTTCATTATTAACTTTATTTACTTTTCCAATCAGTAAGTTATCAATGATTAAATCTATAACGATATTGCTATTATTATCATTATAATAAAATAATACTAAATTATCAAGATTTAATTTAGACAGAAACATTTCGAGTTCACCTTTCAAATCATAGATATCGAAATTTACATCAGGCTCATTAAATGATATCTTATCGTTCTTTCCACTTAATGCAACGGAGAGTCTGTTCTCTTCTTTAAAATTATCTCCCGCATCTTCGAACACATTACCAATCTCAAACAATTTCAAAGAAACCCCTTTTCCGGAATAATTAATATTGTTTTTTATCACACGCAGCATTCCATAGAGTAAATTAACTCTCATACCATCCATCTCTAAAGAAATCGGATTTTCAACCCTAACAATTTTATCTGAAAACAACTTAAGTCTATCGCTGTGAAGTTGTGACTCAGTTACAATTTCATTGAAACCCCGACCGATAAAGTATTCCCGTGTTCTGTTAACCAGTCTTCGATTTTTTATTCCGTAATCAACATGAGACGAAATATCCATATCGAAGCTAAGTTGGTTCTCGAGCTTTTCATAACCGTACAACCGCGTCACCTCTTCTATCAAATCCACTTCCCTCATAAGGTCATTCCTTCTGAATTCAGGAATATCAAACATAAGTTTACCGTCTTTCTTCTCTATAAATTTGATTTCTATTTTTTCAAGTTGATCAATGACCTGTTTTTCATCAAGCACAATTCCAATTAATTTGCTCGCTCTTTCTACTCTTATTCCTACTAACATTTTTTTAAACTTTACAGGATATACATCAACAATTCCTTTCAAAACTTCACCTCCTGCAAGTTCATTCATTAATTGCGCTGCCCTGTGAGATGCGTATTCCACTTTTTCAATATCAACACCACGTTCGAATCTTTGAGATGCATCAGTTTGCAATCCAAGTTTTTTTGAATTTTTTCTTATACAAACCGGATCGAAATACGCACTCTCAATAAAAACATTCTTCGTGTCATCCTTGATTTCTGAAAATTCACCACCCATGACTCCAGCAATCGCAGAATACCCTTCAGCATCGCAAACCATCAAAGATTTATCATTAAGAATTCTTTCCTTCGAATCGAGAGTAGTAAACTTATCACCCTCTTTTGCTGTTCGAACAATTATTTCTTTCCCTCTTATCTCATCATAATCGAAAGCATGCAGCGGCTGTCCTGTTTCCATCATAACATAATTGGTTATATCAACTATATTATTTCTCGGTCTGAGACCAATCGAAGTGAGTTTCTTTTTTAACCATTCAGGTGACTCTCCAATTTTTACATTCTTTACAACCCGACCTGTGAAGCGCTTACAGAAATCTTTGCTATCGATATTAATTTTTATGTAATCGCTGCTTTTTTCTTTCGACTCTTTAATCTCAATTTCTGGTAGCTTAATTTTCTTATCATAAATCGCTGCGATTTCTCTTGCAATACCTATGTGAGAAAACTGGTCTCCCCTGTTTGCTGTAACACTAATATCGATAATATAATCATCCGCTTTAATATACTCTGAAAATTCCTGTCCAATCTTCGCATTCGTATCTAATACTATTATACCTGAATGATCCTTAGATATTTCAAGCTCATCTTCTGCACAAATCATTCCTTCAGATGAGACTCCCCTTATCTTAGTTTTTTTAATTTCAAAACCACCCTTTGGAATAATCGCACCGACTAATGCAACGCAAACCTTCTGTTTTTTTTCAACATTCGGTGCACCGCAAACAATATCGAGTGTCTTTTTACCAACATTGACTTTACATAAAACCAGTTTGTCTGCATCAGGATGTTTAGAAACATCTTCGACTTCACCGACAAGGAAATTTTTATACTTTTCCCTCTCGCTTTCGATAGATTCAATATCCAAACCAATTTCGATCATACTTTGCTTGAATTCATCGAATGAACCTATCTCAAGTCCGGGAATGTAGTCTTTTATCCAGTTTAAACTTATTTTCATGAAAATCAATATATAGAAATGCATTTCTACTTAAAATATAAAAATGAAAACTCGTTCATCATTGTTCATTACGATTTGGCAATTGTTTAGAAATTAATGCAATTAAGTCAATTAGAAATTATCTTCTAAATGTTGTATGCTCAATTAGAGATGTTTAGTAACTTTTATAATTAAATCCTGTTTAATACTTTTGCACAATGGTTGAGCATAAAAAAATAAATAAGAGTGTCGTCGTTGCTATGAGCGGTGGAGTTGACTCTTCCGTAGCGGCTGCATTGCTTAAAAAAGAAGGTTTCGATGTGATAGGGATAACATTAAAAATGTGGAGCTATAACGACATCCCTGTACAAGATTCGGGTTGCTGCTCGCTTGAGTCTATATATAATGCAAAGAATGTCTCCGAACAGCTTGGTTTTAATCATTACACTCTTGACTTTACGGATAAATTCACCGATACAGTTATAAACGATTTCATCTCAGAATATATGAGTGGTAAAACTCCTAATCCATGTGTGCTGTGCAATAAAGTAATTAAATGGGGTGCGTTATTAGAAAAAGCTGAATCACTCGGAGCAGATTATTTAGCAACTGGTCATTATGCTAAGATTAAACATAATGAGAAGAATAAACGATACAACATTGCTGCTGCTGACGACAAATCAAAAGACCAATCTTATGCTTTGTGGAGTGTATCACATTATGCACTCAGCAAAACCTTGTTCCCTCTCGGTGGTTATTCAAAGGAGAAAATCCGTAAGATTGCATCAGAGATGAATCTGAAACCTGCTAACACGCCCGATTCACAAGAAATATGCTTTGTTCCGAACAACAATTACAGGGAGCTTTTAGAAATTAAAATACCTGATATAAATCATAAAGTCGGTGAAGGCGATATACTTTATAAAAATAAAATAATCGGAACGCATAAGGGATATCCGTATTACACTATCGGACAAAGACGAGGTCTAAACATAGCATTAGGAAAACCAATTTATGTTTCAAAGATTGATGCGGAAAATAATATCATTACTGTTGACGACGAAGAAGGACTTTTACAAAAAGAATTCATAGCAAGAGATATTAATCTTATGATGTTCGAAAAACTCCCCGAACCTTTGAATGCAAAAGTTAAAATTCGATACAAAGATGAGGGAGCACCGGCGGTAATCGAGCAAACTGATGACAATCATATGAAAGTAATTTTTAACAATCCAAAGAAATCTATTACCCCCGGACAGTCCGCTGTTTTTTATTTAGGAGATGATGTTGTGGGAGGCGGGATAATTGATAAAGTTTATAAGTAAGTTTGGAAGGTCAGTCTGTTTCATTTTTTTTGTGTTGCGTCAGGTCTTCC
>CAYYJH010000075.1:0-13756 GCA_964472195.1 uncultured Ignavibacteriaceae bacterium
GTCTTTGGCGTTTTTCGATGTGCAATATGTGCAATGGCATTTTAGCTGAAATCTGCAGGTGACTTTTCTTTTTATTAAAAGTAATTTGCTTGTCATGCCGCCTCTTTGGTGCTCCTTTAGCGCCCCTTTCGCCCCTTTAGCGCCCCTTTAAAATATAATACGTTCCTTTTCCAGTGCTTCCAATCCGTATAAATATGTTTTTATTTTCCAGGTCTTTTAGATCATCTGTTGTTTGTCTTTTTTTAAGTTTGCAAAGTATTTGATACTCTGTGTTCGTAATCTTTCCTTTTTCTTTTACATATAATACAGCTTTCATTTGCCTGTCATTCAAACCCAATTTCCTTAAATTTTCCTCATTCCATTTATCTTTATAAAAAGTCACTGTCATCACGCTGTTTTCTTCTTTAAAATCCGGTTCTGGCAATCCCTGTTCTATACAATTATCCACTATCTTTATAGTTCCATGCCCCCATGATTCAATAAATCCGGCATAATAGAATATTTCAGCGAGGAGTGTATTCCTTGGTATGGATAAATGACTGGTTTTCAATTTTTCTACCGGAACTTCAGGTGGGAGTTTGCCTTCATTCATTATCATTAATTTATCAGTATAAACCCGTATCTGGATTTGGGATGTTCCTGAATAATCCCGATGAATTAATGCATTAATGATAGCTTCTCTTAATGCTTCATGAGGGTATTCAAGAATATCGCGACGGTGAATACCTTCATATTCTATATTACTGACCAGATATTTTGTTCGGAGGATTTCCAGTGTACTTTCCAGTTGTGCAAAGAGATTCCCTTTGACAATATCGGTTGTTTGAATTTCTGTATCTGATATAAATTTACCAATCCTGACAATAGATTGCCGGTAAAATTTCTGCGGGTCAATGCCGAAAAGAAGAACCGATGCTCTTTTTAAATCTCCATTATCAATCAGATTTAATTTCTGCAGGAGTTGTGTATTATCTGATTCTTTAATAATAGAGGGAATTCTATCAACGGCATACTTTTTAAATTTTTCTATGAAATCATTATCTATCTCATCAAGACTTGTTCTTTCTTCAATAATGTCACTCCATGTACTGCCTGATTTCTTCATAAGGAAATCTGCAAGATATTTTCCTTGTAATTCCTGTGCAGTGCTTCCGCTCCTGATATAATATTTGCCATTGTAAGAAATAGGAACAGAACATGGTGCCACTGTGACCTTGATTATGTCTTTCTTATCCGATTCAACAGAGGGAATGATTCCGAGTTTATTTCTGATTGTATTTGGTATATCCTCAAGCAGCTTTTTTACATTTTTTAATCCAGTAGGTTTACCCCTGTCGTCCAATCCTATAAACAACACTCCACCATCACTATTTGCAAATGCGGAAATGGCTTTAAGGCAGTCATTTCGCCAGATTTGTTTATATTCAACAGTTTGAGATTCTTTATTCGTCATATATTATTTACCTGTAAGATATAATGAGAGTATCACTTCACTTTTCCTGAAAACTACGGGGTTCTGCTCGGCATAATGGCTTTCCAGCAGTCGTTTTGGGATATAGGTCTGGAGCGTAGCCAGCACCTTGAACGGATTAACCAGTTCATCATTGAGCGCATCCAGGGCTTTCAATGTATTTTTTGCCGTATGTTTAGGCAAGCCGCCTTCTTCAAGCTGTGTAAATACTTCTCTAAGGTAAAGCTCCTGGTCCTCGGTAAGTTTCTGCGTGTTTTTCATGGTTGCCTTTAGAATGCGAAGGATATTGGCGGCGCTGTCGCGTCCTCTTCTTTTTTGAGGTTCTGACATTTCTTCGGTTGTAGCAAATATAAAGGCTTCTTTATTTATACCTAAAAACTTATAGAAGTTTTCACTTAGTGTTTGTCTTTTATCTCCAATACTACTTTCAAAACTCATTGCAGCATTTATGAAATCAAGCTCCTGTACATCTTCAGTATCATTTGTAACAAAAAATTTCTGTAGTTTTCCACGTCTGAAATAAGTAATGAGTGAATCATTTAAATCCTTACTCTTTTTTGCTGTACGTGATTTTTTGGGAAGGTTTTTGATTTTGTTAAAAAGCTCTTGATCGTTGTCACGAATATTCTTAATGGTTTGTAAATATTTCAATGAACTTTCCTCTGCTTCATCTTCTTCAGTAAGTGTACGTTTTGAAATTAAACGATTAAAGAGTTCATGGGAACCAACAGGCTCTCTCTCCGTGAGCAAAGCAGCATCACCTCCTAATAAAGTTAGGAAAGCATTGATTTTAGCTTCAGCTGCTTCTTTTAGTTTGATTTGATCATTAGATTGTTTGGTAGGAAAAAAATTGTATGTATATATTGTATCAAACTCTGTATCGACTCGATTAATACGTCCAACCCTTTGTATCATCCGTGTTGGATTCCAAGGAATATCATAATTGATTACAACATTTGACCTGTGAAGATTAACACCTTCTGAAAGGACTTCTGTAGAAATCAAAATTCTATAATCATTTTTTGGATATCGTACTTTTGCATCAAAGTTATCAATGACTTTGTTTCGTGTAGCTTCACCTGACCCGCCTGTAAAACATAAAGCGGTATCAGGCAATTTTTTGTTGACATTATTTAAAAGATATTCAGCAGTCTCTTTAGATTCTGTAAAAATGATAATTTTATTTCGTTTTAATGTCTTATTATTCTTAAGCTGTTCAATAAATGTTATCAGTTTTGGATCTCTTTTTACTTTTTGCCATAATACCTTAACTTGCTTCAGTATTTCAAAATCACTCTTCAGATCTATAATAAATTGATTTTTAAAATCAATCCTTTTAAATTTTTCAGCTTTACCTTCATCAATAAGGTCTTGTATTGCTTTATCATCATCATTTTCCAGTAATTCAAAAATCTTGCTTGTGTATTTTTTACTTACATAGACATTGCCCTTATCAAATTCCTTTATAACCATATCGTAAGAATAAATAAATCTATCAATTGAATTCCTAAAGGCGAAAAAGCTACTTTCAAGTCTTTTTACAAGAAGTATCTTCATAAATTTGCCCATATTTTCTTGTGCAAGACGTGTTGGTTGATCCGTAACACCTTTAAAGTAAATCGGTAATAACGGAGTGTAGCGTGAATATTTAAATTTCTTTGAAATTAATTCTATAGTAGTATTAAAAACCTCATCTTCTTCTTTATTGAGCTTATAAAATAATGGTTCAGGATTTTCTAAATCTGGAAATTTAAGTTTTTGCTCTATTAAATCTTTTTCAAAGTATTTTATGATCTCAGTTCTCGTCCGACGTACCATTAAATATTTAAGTACTTTCTCACGAATTTCTTTTGCATTTTCTTTGACAATCTTTATATAATCATTGTAGTCTTTTTGCCTATCTAAATTTTTTAGTTTTTTATCTAATCTGTTAAAAAATGCTTCGAGGTTGGGTAAATTAGGAATAGTGCTTTTCTTTGATTTTTGAAACAGCTTTATCTGACTAAGGATATCTTTTGGTGAATTGTTATAAGGTGTAGCAGTTACTAAAATTACTCTTTTCCCACGACAAATCTCTGCTAATTTTTCATAAGTAATATTAGTCTCCGTTCTAAAGCGATGAGCTTCATCGATGATTATATTTTTATATTTTTCCACACCTCTTTCGAGTATGTGATCTAATTTTCCTATTGATTCAAAATCAGCAGCCTCTTTGAAATCAGAAAAAACATTTCTCCAAGAACCAGGATTTTTTTCATCGAGTAAAACTGGAGGAGCTATTACCAGAGTTCGCCCATCTATCTGACTAGCAAGCATTGCAGAAATGTAGGTTTTTCCGAGTCCAACAACGTCAGAAACAAAAACACCTCCATATTCCTCAAGGATTTTTTTTGTATTTAAAACAGCCTGCTCTTGATATTCTAATCTTTTGAAATCCTGCGGTAAATATTTTATAAATACTTCATCTGTTTGACCTAATTCCTCTTTGAAATATTCATACAAAAATTTTAGGTAGAGCTGATATGGAGTAACGTCTTGATTGAGCCAGGTTTTCTTTTGAATTGTTTGAATGTATTTTTCGCTAACATCAACTGCATCTAACCATAGTTCTTCAAATTTATCTTTAGCAAAGTTATAATCTGCGACATTTTTCAGCTCGACATTAAATTCAAGATTATCTACCAGACCGGCTTGAGTGAAATTACTTGAACCGGTTATTACCCTACCAATATCTCTGTCGTTTTCAGTAAAAGTCATAATGTAAAGTTTTGCGTGTATATCTTGAGAAGGATAAGCTTTGATTTCCATTTTCATATTTCGTATCCACTCGATGAATTTTGTAACACCTTCTTCTACTTCTTTTTTATCTTCAGAAACTTCCATTTCTTTTTCTACCAGACCTTCATATTCCTTCTTTGTCTCAGCATGAGAAAATTGTAGTGATGATTGATGTTCTTGGTGAGTCTTTGTTATCAATTCAAAGGTTTGTTTGCTTGTGCTTATACCAATAAGTATTCTTATCTTTTCCGTATTCTCTAGTGATTTATAAACTGCATGAAAACCACTCGTATAAAAATAACCAACAAGACAGTCAAAGAATTTCGTATCCTTGATCAATACTTCAAACCTGTCTTTCAAGTTTTGATTTTCTTCATTAGTAATGAAGGTTAAATCCGTCTTAGTCATAAAAACATCTATTTTCCAAATATATTAATAATAATGATTATAAATTTAAAGAGTGTATCATTCAATGATACTTTTCTCACACATAATTCCTCAACGTCCCCTTCACAAATCCAACAACCTCTTTAACACGTTTAACGCCTCAACTGGTGTCATATTATTTATATCCACCTCATCTAAAATCTTTCTTTCTCCTTCGGATAATTTTGATGTATCTCCTTTGATTGAATCTGCTTCAAACAAATTTATCTGCAAATCGTCTTTATGCTGTCTTCTGAATTCCTTATCTTCGAAAACTTTTAATATCTCTTTTGCTCTGATTGTAACAGAATCCGGCAATCCTGCCATTTGTGCAACTTGGATTCCATAACTGTGGTCTGCTGTCCCTTCGGTTATGTTTCTAAGGAAAATAACTTTATCATTGTATTCTCTAACCTCAACCCTGTAATTTTTAATTCGAGAATACATATCTGCTAATGCATTCAGTTCGTGGTAGTGAGTAGCGAACAATGTTTTTGCCCGGATGTTTGGATTTTCATGTATGTATTCTGTGACTGCCCATGCAATGGAGATTCCATCATAAGTACTGGTACCTCTTCCAATTTCATCCAGGAGCAGAAGACTTTTTGAGGTTGCATTGTTAAGTATGTTTGCTGTCTCGTGCATCTCGACTAAAAATGTACTTTCACCTTTTGCTATATTATCAGAAGCTCCGACTCTTGTGAAAATTTTATCAACAATTCCAATCTTTGCACTCCTTGCAGGAACAAAGCAGCCGATCTGTGAAAGGAGTACGATTAAACCAACCTGTCTTAAATAGCTTGATTTCCCACTCATGTTCGGTCCTGTTAATATCAAGATTTGATTATCGCCTGTATCAAGTAATGAATCGTTTGCAATATATTTTTCTCCAACAGGGAGGAGCACTTCAATGACGGGGTGTCTTCCGCTTTTAATTTCTATTATATCGGATTCGTTAATTTCGGGTAATACATAATTGTACTGTTCGGATACTTCTGCAAAACTTAATAGGGAGTCAACTGTAGCAATAACTTGAGCATTCTTCTGAATTGGATCGGTGTACTTTAATATGAACTCACGTAACTCATCAAAAATCTTATTTTCCAGAACACCTATCTTCTCTTCTGCATTTAGAATCTTATCTTCATACTCCTTAAGTTCTTCGGTGATGTATCTTTCTGCATTCACGAGTGTTTGCTTTCTTATATATTCCTGTGGAGCTTTATCGAGGTTTGCTTTCGTGATTTC
The DNA here is from genome assembly GCA_964472195.1 of uncultured Ignavibacteriaceae bacterium. Lineage (GTDB taxonomy): Bacteria > Bacteroidota > Ignavibacteria > Tepidaquicellales > Tepidaquicellaceae > BS750m-G4. The sequence goes on from CAYYJH010000075.1 coordinate 5,924, forward strand.
TATATAATATCCGAACACTTTGTTAAAATGAACCTTTAAAGAGTTTATCCCGGTTCTTTTCCTTTCCTTACTCTGAAAATTCTCAATCCAGGTCTTACCGTTTATGAGAATATCTTTGAGTTCATCAAGTTCTGAATTATAACCTTTGTTTATGATTCCATATTTATCGATACCGCTTATAAAATTCTCATTAATCACTTTTTCAATTTCAATGATGAGTTCTGGAAGTTTGATCAGGTTTTCCTTAAGAGCTGTGATGGATTTAGATTTAAAATTTTCAAGCTTGTTTTTTATTTCGGTGATTTTCTTGTTGGATATTTTTAATTGTACAATATCTCTTGGAACAGCTCTCCCCGTAGCAATCTTAGATACCAGCCGCTCGAGGTCGGCAATCGATTTCAGTTCTTCGATTACTTTTTTTCTATCATTTTTATTCTGAAAAAAATCGTTAACTGCATAAAGTCTTTTTTCTATTTGCTCCTTTTTTTTAAGTGGTCTTGCGACCCACTTCTTCAATAACCTGCCGCCCATTGCTGTTTGTGTTCTGTCTAATATAGAAATTAATGTCCCTTCTCTTCCGCCTTCTGAAATAGAGGTTGTAATCTCTAAGTTTCTTTTTGTTGCAGGGTCTAATATGATATAATCAGTATAGTCATAGTTATAAATCTTTTTTAGATGTGAAAGATTTTTTTTCTGAGTTTCGTTAAGATAATTGACAACACAGCCCGCAGCAATTATGCCTTCATTCATACCATCAATACCAAAGCCTTTCAGTGATTGAGTATTAAAATGATTAGTAAGTAATTCGAAAGCATAATCCTGGTTGAAAACCCAGTCATCAACCTTAGTAAATATATACTTTTTATCTCCATTACTGAACGGTGCTTCCGGGTCATAATTAAGAGCTTTGAAGACTTTTTCTTTTTCACGTTTTGAGATTAGAATTTCTGTCGGGTCGATGATGTTAACCTGTCCGAAAAGTTGTTTGATGTGTATTTCGGATGTAGCAAACTCACCCGTCGAAATATCACAAAATGCTAATCCGCAAACATCATCCCGTATATAAATTGCTGAAAGGAAATTGTTTGATTTGTGGTCTAATAGTTTTTCAGAAAAATTTGCTCCGGGAGTCACAACTTCAATGACATCTCGTTTAACGATACCTTTAGCATATTTAGGGTCTTCTAACTGTTCACATACAGCAACCCTGTATCCGGCTTTTACAAGTTTTGGTAAATAATTATCGAGTGCATGATGTGGAAATCCAGCTAAGGGTACTTCTGAAGCTTTCCCATTTGCCCGTTTTGTGAGAGTAATACCGAGTATTTTAGAAGTTGTTACAGCATCTTCTTCGAATGTTTCAAAAAAATCCCCCATTCTGAAAAGCAATAGCATATCAGGATATCTGCTTTTAATCTTTCTGTATTGTCGCATTAAAGGGGTTTCTTTCATTTTCCTTTTTGTTACATTTTCTTTCATTACACGGAGATACACGGAGTTTTTAAAAAATTATTCTTTTCTCAGCGCTACTCTGTGTCTTCTTCGTGTTACTCTGTGTAATGTTTTTAATAGTTCTTTATTTTATCTTTCAAATATTTATTCAATAATTCCCTACCGCGAAAGATATGTGCTTTAACAGTTCCCAACGGAAGTTCTAATTCTTTAGCAATTTCTTCGTAATCTTTTTCTTCTTTGTGTCTGAGTACAATAACTTTTTTATATTTCATCGGCAGGTTTTCAATAGCTTCATCGATTATTTTTTTTCTCTGGCTTGTTATAATATTTTTATCGGGTTTGTAATCGTGATCCGGAATTTCGAATTTGAATTCGTCATCAGTAGTAACAATATTTTTATCGATTGAAAATGTATTTAATTTCTTCTTTCTAAGGTAATCAATACAGTTATTCGTTGCAATCTTGAAAAGCCAGGTAGAAAATGCAAATTGTCTGTCAAATTTATCTAAAGATTTAAAAGCTTTTATAAAAGCTTCCTGTGTTAAATCTTCGACATCTTCTTTTTTAAATATCATCCTGTATATCAAATTATAGATTAATTTATAGTACTTCTGCATCAATTTATCGAAAGCACTTTCTTCACCGGAAAGAGCTTTCTTGATAAGATTAATATCTTCTAATTTTGAATTATGCCTGGATTCTTTATTCATATACCAATGCCGATTATTTTCATCCATTTTCCAGCTATAAAAAATTGATTAGTATTTATGACAGAAGTCATCAGTAAATTATTTATAATTTTAAAAGTGAAGAATGTAAATCTATGAAATAGAATTGTAAAAAGTACATCTATTATGATAGAATTTCAATAAAGAAAAAGGCAGTGACAAGTATATCAGCTTAATAATGAGAGTAATGTAATTTAAAATTACACAGTAAGTGGTTTTCAAAAGAGCTTATGCAAAAATATACTATTTAAAAGGATCTTCAAAACCTTGAGGCAGCGGAACATCAAAAGCTAAAGTGAAAGAAGCAATTAACGAATAAAAACCGCACAGTATTACGATCTCAATTAAATCCTTCGTCCCAAGCTCTTTTTCGACTGAATTATGAAGCTCATCCGGGATTGAATCCCTTTTTAAAACACAGTCCGCAATTTGCATTGCTTGTGAAATTCTATTATTAAATTCGGTGTGTGGTTTACCGGCTTTAATCTTATTTATGACCTCTTCGGAAATACCAGCTTTTATCGCATATGGTTCATGTTTAATCCATTCGTACCCACAGTTTAATTTTCTGGAAACATAAAGTATAATAATTTCACGAATGTCATCTGGAAGTGCTCCCTCGAAGCGAAGAAATGTTCCGAGCCGTCCAATGTGTTTTAATGCTTTGGGGTGATTGAGCATGGATTCGTATAGTCCATCTACGCTGCCGCGTTTTTCGAGTAATTTGTTGTATACTTTTAAAGCTCCCGGGCTAAGTGAGTTTGTTGGTTCTGGTAATTGTGACATATAGTCTCCTTCATCTAATTTTGTTAATGATTAATGATATGCAATTGTATTGGGAAAGTTTTCAAAGATGCAATTTACTTTTATAAAAAACAGATTAATACTTTACTTAGTTTCTTTAGAATAATTTACATAAATTCTAAATATATAACAATTATTTTAAATTGTTCAATTTGTAATCTTTTTAGAAGTGTGATTTATTCTATCGCAAGAGTAAAATCATTCATAATAAATGTCACAGCTATTATATTAATTGTTCTAAATTATTAGATCTGATTTTTAAGTGGATTGTCATAGTATTTGTACTGAATTAATTGTAAAGAATATTATTGATATTTTTATTATTGTAAAGCATTCATACATCCAAACTTTTTTTATTGAAAGTAAAAAAGAATAAAATAAAAATAATAACACTTGGTTGTTCAAAGAATCTTGTTGATTCGGAGTTTCTAATGTCCCAGTTAAAATCAAATGATATTGAACTAATTAACGATGAGAAAAAATGTGAAACAGTAATAATTAACACATGTGGATTTATTGAAGACGCTAAACAGGAATCTATTGATACGATACTGCGTGCTGTAGAGAAAAAAAATAAGGGAGAAATCAAAGACCTGTACGTGGCTGGATGTTTATCTGACAGGTATAAATCAGTACTCGAAAAAGATATTCCGGAAGTAGATAAGTATTTCGGACAGACGGATAGACAGCAGACGGTTATGAGTATTCTAAATGAACTTGGCGTTGATTACAAGAAGGATTTAATAGGTGAAAGAACCCTAACAACCCCATCTCATTTTGCGTATTTAAAAATAAGTGAAGGATGCGACAATCCCTGCTCTTTTTGTTCTATTCCAATAATGCGTGGAGGACATATTTCAAAACCACTTGAAGATATTCTGATTGAAGCACAGAAACTTGCTGATAAAGGTGTAAGGGAATTGATCATAATCGGGCAGGATGTAACTTATTGGGGAATGGACATCAATGGCAAAAGAAACCTTTCAAAAATTCTTAAGGAATTGTCCCTGATAAAAGAGATAGAGTGGATAAGATTGATGTATACATATCCTTCACGGTTTCCGCTTGATGTTATAGACGTAATGAAAGAAAACAGAAAGATTTGTAATTATATTGATATTCCAATACAGCATATAGCAGAAAATGTACTGAATTCAATGAGGAGAGGAATAACACGAAGAAATCAAACAAAACTTTTAGAAAAACTAAGGAAAGAAGTGCCGGGTATTGCGATTCGAACCACTTTACTGGTTGGGTATCCTGATGAAACCGAAAATGATTTCGAAGAGTTGTTAGATTTTGTAAAGGAATTTAGATTTGACAGACTCGGAGTTTTCACTTATTCGAACGAGGAAGGAACTCATTCTGCTAAACTTAAAGACAGGATACCCGTAAAGGAAAAGCAGATAAGACAAAAACTTATTTTTGACGAACAAAGAAAAATTTCTTTGTCATTGAACGAAAAATGCGTGAATAAAGTCTTTAAAGTTTTGATTGATAGAAAGGAAAATGATAGTTACATTGGAAGAACATATAAAGATGCTCCTGAGATTGACGAGGAAGTAATTATTAATAGTAAGCAAAATATAAGTGTAGGTGATTTTTATAATGTTAGAATATACGACTTTGAAGAGTACGATTTGTTTGGTAAAATAAAATAATTTTTTAAATGAATACTTTTTAATGGAGGTTGTTATGTTTAATCGAAAACATTTCTCCGCAGGTATGAATAAACCCGGGTTTGTGTTTACAGTATCCTTGTTATTTTTCTATCTGATGTTTGTTTTTTTCATTATCGGGAATTTACACGCCCAGATAGAAAACAAATCAATAACAAATCTCAATAAAGATAAACAATATTTTTATATTGACCCGCTTGTTTTTTATGATCCGGACAGTTCGGGAGGAAGGCTTGATCTCTACGTTGAAATTCCTTTGAATAATTTACAGTTCATAAAAAGTCCATCTTCAGATAATTATGAATCACGCATAGATTATTCAGTTGTAATAAAGGATACAAAAGGTGAGACGGTGATCAATGACATTCAAAACAGGGATTACACTCTCTCAAAAGAAGAACTTTCAACTGTTGATGAAAAATCCGAATATATAATTACACAATATTATCTTGCTCCCGGTATATATGATTTAACTTTTCTGTTGAGAGATAAAAATAACTTAAAGGAATACACTAAAAGTAAGACCTTCGAAGTAAAGTATATTAAAATTAAGGACATTGCATTAAGCGATGTTATGATAATATCCCAGTATAATGAGGAAGAAGGAAAGAAGATACTAACCCCTTTGGTTAACAATAATATTGGAAATTTAAAAGACTTCTATTTGTTCTTTGAAGTTTACAATCAAATAGAAAATCCAATACCTGCTTCTCTTAGTTATAAGATTGTTAACGGGAAAAATGAGGAAATAATAAAAGGAACATTCGATTATGTGTTGCAAACAGGAGCAAACAAAAAGATCGAGAAGCTGCCTGCAAAAGATTTCGTAGTAGGCGATTACAAACTCGAAATTACCAATGACGCATTAAATGACCTTGTTGCAAGTAAGGAATTCCATTTTGATTGGTCACATTTACCTGCAAATCTCAAAGACCTTAACCTGGCAATAGACCAATTGATTTACGTTGCCAAACCAGATGAAATCGACCATATAAAAGAAGCTAAGACTAACGTTGAAAAAGAAAAGAGATTTATAAAATTCTGGAAAGACCACGATCCAACACCGAACACTCCAAAGAATGAATTAATGAATGAGTATTACACCAGGATTAAAATTGCAAACGAAAGGTATTCGCATTATTTTGATGGGTGGAGAACAGACAGAGGAATGGTTTTCATCATTTTCGGAAACCCAAGCTATATCGAACGGGAACCTTTCAGCATGAATCAAAAACCTTATGAGGTTTGGCAATACTATGAAATTAACAGGGAATTTACATTTGTTGATGAAACCGGGTTTGGAGATTACAGGCTTACGACACCTATCTGGGATGAAAACGATACAAGAATAAAATATTAATGTATCTTTTTTCTTTTATCGAGGTAACCGAGAAGAGCAACATCAAAAGGAGTTTCCGTAGAAATAAGTACATATTCTATATTGTTCTTCCTGCATTCTGTTTTGTATGTTTGTAAAAACTCTTTCATTGCTTCCCTGTAAGATTTCTGAATCGCAAACGGTTGAGAGAATATTTCTTCATGTGTTTCTATGTCTACCAGCGTTACAGGGCTTCCCTCTAAAAAAGTTAGTTCTATCGGGTCGAGTACCTGGAATATAATAACTTCATCCTTGTTATACCTGAAATGTTTCAGTGCATTCATTACTTCTTTTTGATCGTCGAAGAAGTCGCTTATTACAATTACGATCCCTCTCCTCTTGATCCTGTCGGCAATTTCATTTAAACTCTTCGCAGTACCCGTCTCATGTTTAGATTTAATGTTTGAAAGTTCTTTCAATATTAGTTTGAGGTTACTGTTTGTTGAATGAGGAGGAATGTAGTTTCTTACTTTTGTATCATAAGTTGTGAGTGAGATAGCATCATTTTGCAGCAGCATTAAGTAGGAAAGTGAAGCAGCAAGGTATGAAGAATACTCTAACTTGGTTAAATTCTTTTTAATGTTTTTATTGCTCTCGTTTCCTGCTTCTTTACTGCTCTTTTTTGTGAATAAACTACCAGTCTTCGATTTTTTGGGTTTGTTCGAGTGGCTGGATGAGTATTTCATGGACTTACTAATATCAAGCAGTATGTATGATTTTAGGTTTGTTTCTTCCTCATACTGCTTGATATAGTATCTATCGGTTCTAGCGAATATTTTCCAATCGAGATGTTTCAAATCATCCCCAGGCATGTACTGCCTGTGCTCTGCGAATTCAACGCTGAATCCGTGATAGGGGGATTTGTGAAGTCCTGTCATGAATCCTTCCACGACAAGCCTTGCTTTTAGTTCCATGTTAGCGAGTCTTGCTACAACGGAAGGTACAAGATATTTCCTGTAATCGGTTTCTTGCAATTATTCAATTAATATAAAAAGAACCTTATTATTTTGTGTCTTCATCCGGATTTTCATCACCCTCTTGATTTTGGTCGGGCGGTACTAACTTCTTAATTTTTACTTCTTTTTCTTTTTCTTTCTTAGGTTCTTCCTTCACTTCCGTTTCTTTCTTCTCCTGGTCTCCCTTGCTTTCCTGTTCTTCTATATTCTTTAATATCATTTCTTCTACGGATGTTCCTGATTCGAGCACCTGCAGCATTATCTTTGCTGACTCGCTCATCTTGTCATCCGGGTCTGTGTCTTCGGGATATTTCTCAAGGAATTTCTTGTACGATATGATTGCGTTGTCTTTGTCCTTTAATGTTTCATCGTAAATAAAAGCCACCATGAAAAGAGACTGTTTGGCTTCTTTGCTCTCAGGGTATTTGTCGGCAATCTGCTGGTATGTCTTTATCGACTCCTGGAAATTCTTCAGGTTTTCAAAATTAATTCCTGCAATCTGGTTATAGGCAAATATTGTCTTTTCCGAATTCGGGTATTTTTCTAAGAACTCTTTGTATACGTTTATCGATTCAGTGAAAAGGTCGTTATTCGTTGTCGCAACCGCACTGTCGTAAAGTGTTTTTGCTTTGTTTAACAAAGCATCTTCTGTGACAGTATCGTCTGAACAGGATACGAGTACAACCGCAAGAAGAATTAAAGAAAGAATTTTAAATTTCAATTTTAGCATATTCTTGTTTTGTTTTAATAAAAATTTTACGAAGTTATAAAAATACTTTTTAATAATTAATGATAAAACTCAACCTAATCGAAAATTTTATTTCAGGGGTTTG
>CAYYJH010000076.1:0-13350 GCA_964472195.1 uncultured Ignavibacteriaceae bacterium
GGAATTCCAAATTCTACATACGGGCGGTTATTAAATATGTACAGCGGTTGGTGGTTGTTCTTTAAGGTTCATCTTGGCTGGGACACTATTTTGAACCATGATTGGTCAAAACATAGAGATAAAAACGGATTGTTATTACAAAATTAGTGCATTAAAAATAAATACATTCACAATATTTTAAACATAAAAATAGATGAAAAAAGCACTACTGTGGATCACTTCAATTTTGGTTATTATTATCGTTGTGGTAATAATTATTTTCAAAGTATTTTTAGAGCAGAAACCCTTTGCCACGTCCGATGATTATTGGACACAACTGGAAAATCACAAACTGACTCCTGACGTAATTGGACACTGGAATCACTGGCTCGGTACAAATGATGCTTTCTCTTTTAGTCAAAACCCAGTGTTTGAATTACCCTCGGATCCCTATGATATTGATATGTATAAAAAATGGGTTGACGCACACAGATACGACAAAGCAGTTATTGATGAAGTATATGTAAACTTTTCGGGTGATGGCGATTACGGATGGCCCCTCGATCTTCGCGGTGTCCCCTGGATGTATGCTCTTCACCCCTGGGTTTGGGCATCGCCTTCTATTGCAATAATAGAACCCGGTAGAACAGCAGAAGCTTGTTTTGGGCTCCGGGAAGCTATTAATATGTACCGAAGTCCTGCTGTCTGGAAAGAATATGTTTTTGACCAGGGTTGGGGAGACCCAATGCTCGAAAACATTATGTGGAAAGGACCACTGCTGATTGTTGAAGGATTATACGGATTAATGAGCAATGACAAGGAAACCTTTAAAACTGAAATGATGGCTGTAGCCCAGAACTTGTATGAAATGCAAGATACAAGTATGGCTCTAGAAAAAGGGAAAGGATATGTAGGTGGGGTTTGCTGCGAACCAAACCACTGGTTTCCACAGTGTAATGCTTATGGTACACTTGGAATGCTAATTTATGATAAGCTGTATGGAGTTGATCCGAAATATGGATTTTTAATCGGAGAAAAATTTAAGGAAAAATATATAAAATTTCTAAAAGAAGATATAATAAATCCGGAAACGGGTATGATATACAGAAAATTCCATCCTTATGGTCCTCAACAGGAGGATAAAGGAATCTCGGGTTTTGCAAATATTTTTGTTGCCATGATGATAAATGCTTTTGAACCCGAACTTGCTCAAAACGTATATAAACAGATAAGATCGCAGTATATAAAAAGTTACCCACTGGGTATCGGAAGCTACATGGTGGAAATTCCAGAAAAGGATGCAGTAGGAAACATCACAAATCCTGGGGCTGATTTTGCTGGAATGTTTGGTGAATCTGCTGTGAATGTTTTCCTTGCGTGGGCAGCTACTCGGGAATTTGATGATAAAGAAACATTTGATGAACTACACAAAATGTTTACTAACTTCACACATCCTTATTGGAGACAAGGAGAAATCCGTTTCGATGAGACAAATGATGAACTTGCAGGGATAGGAGACTTTACCGTTGGACAACTTTTAAATATGCATAGCGGTTGGTGGCTTTTCGCTAAAACACATGTTGGATGGAAAAAGATTCTAGAATATGATTGGTCAAAAAACTGGGATGAAAACGGAAAACCTTTGAATAATCCTTAAGTAATAGACTCATTTTACAAGTCATCAAAAAACTATAATAGTCTCTTAATCATTGTGTTTTTTTGCAATAGCATTTAATATATAATCAAAGTTTTCAGGAGAATAAATTGTCTTCATAATAAAATAAAATTTTGTTTCTATGAATTATATACTCACCTCTCAAAAAGATGGTATTGTCACTTTAACATTAAACAGGGGTAAGGTAAATGCACTCAATGAAACACTCGTAGAAGAACTACATGGTGTTCTAACGAACTTTACAAAAGATAATAACGTCAAATCTATTATAATTACGGGACAAGGGAATTTTTTTACATTTGGTTTTGATATTCCAGAGATTTTGAGTTATTCTAAAGAGGATTTTATACGATATCTTACGAAGTTTACTGATTTGTACACATACATTTTTCTTTACCCTAAACCAATAATCTCTGCGTTGAACGGTCATACTATTGCTGGTGGGTGCATGATGGCTTTGGCTTGTGATTACAGAATCATGGTTTCTGGAAAGGCAAGAATAACATTGAATGAAATAGGATTTGGCTCATCTGTATTTGCAGGTTGTGTTGAAATGCTTCGTTTCTGCGTTGGAAGCAGAATTGCCACAAAAATTGTTTATTCGGGAACAATGTATTCTGCCGAAGAAGCAAAAGAGTTAGGATTGATAGATAAAGTTACTACAGATGAAAAACTTGTTTCGACTGCAAGGAAAATTGCAGTAGATTTAGGGGGTAAACCAAAGAATGCCTTCCTCAGTATTAAGTTGCTACTGCGAACTTCAGTAGCAGAAGAAATGAAACGCAAAGAAGAAAAATCTGTAAAGGAGTTTGCAGATATCTGGTATTCTAAATCTACATGGGAAAACCTAAAAAAAATAAAAATTTATTGAAGACTTCCCCCTTTTAAATTCAATCAATATTTTCTTGCTTATGTAAATTATTATAAGGATATTTGCAGACACTATTTACTATCAAAAACAATAAAGTCAAAGAATAAATTATTATGGATAAATCAAAATGGCTTCAACAATTGTTTGAGAGTATTGATCAAAAAGACGCTGACAAGTTTGTTACATTTCTAACTGATGACGCAGTATTTAAATTTGGAAATGCAGACCCTGTTAATGGGAAAGCTGCCATACGTGGGGCAGTAGCAGCATTTTTCTCAAGCATTCAGGCAATAAATCATAAAATTAACGATACATGGTCACAACCTGATGCTGTCATCTGTCATGGTACTGTAACATACACACGTCATGATTCTAGTCTATTAACAGTCCCGTTTGCAAATATTTTCAAGATGAGAGATAACTCAATTAGAGAGTATCTAATTTTCATTGATACTTCGAGGTTATATCCCGAATCTTAAATTACTTTACTAAAATCAGACCGATTCCTTCCTTTGATCAAGTTCCTCTTTTAGAAAACCGCTCAAATATTTCTATAAGTCAAACGAAAATTTTTCCATTGAAATAGAAAAATATTCTGTTACCTTAAAATCAAAGAACTCTTCTTTTTATATCTTTCGGTTTGTTAATCTATAATATCAAATATAATAGTATAAAAAGTACTTACACAATTAGTTAAGTTAATATTAAAATTTTAATCACATTTTAATTCATTAAAGAAAAGAAATTATGATAAAAGCAGGATTCTTGCAGTTTAATCCTATCTTTGGTGAAGTTAAAAAAAACCTTGATAGAGTTGTTAATACAATTAGTAAGGTAGATGCTGACCTGATAGTTTTACCCGAGTTACCCTTTACGGGATATTATTTTAAGGACAGAGAGGAACTCTGTACCCTCGCCGAAGATCCGAGAGAATCTAAAATAGTCTCATCACTTGTTGAACTCTGTTACAAGAAAGATTTGTTTATTGTTACTGGTTTCGCAGAAAAAGCTAAAGATAAAATATTCAACAGTGCTATTCTTTTGAGTGCTAAGGGCATAATCCAAACATATCGAAAGCTTCATTTATTTAACACTGAAAAACTATACTTCGACCCGGGCAATCTTCATCTTGATGTAAGTAATATTCTGGGTATTCATGTTGGATTAATGATATGTTTCGATTATGCAATACCTGAAGTAGCCAGAACACTAGCACTTAAGGGTGCGGACTTGCTTTGCAATCCATCAAACCTTGTTCTTTACTACAGTCAGAAGGTTATGCCAGCGAGGTGTTTTGAAAATTCCGTGTTTGCAATAACGGCAAACAGGTTCGGTACAGAGAAACGTCCTCAGGGTGATATTTCTTTCAGCGGTCAAAGCCAAATTGCCGGTCCAAGGGGAGAAATTATCTATCAAGCACAAAGTGCATTGGAGGAACTGTACATAACAGAAATCAATCCTTCGCTTTCTCGTGATAAGAAAATAACCGAAAGAAATGATCTTCTGGCAGACAGGCGACCAGAATTCTATAAAGAGGTGTATAAAGAATGAATTGAAATGCAACTAATAGAGCTAATATCAAAAATAAATCCTGATAACGCACTGGATGTTGGGTGCGGGTGTGGCGAATTCACGCAAAAAATTTCCCGGTTTTGTAAGAATTTAACCGCTATTGATGTATCCGATAAATTTATTAAGAGGTGCAAGAACGAACGCAATTCCAGAAATATGGAATTCTTATGCATGAATGCTATATCGCTTACCTTCAATGATAATACCTTTGACCTAGTTTATGAAAGAGCTTCTCTACATCATATTTACAACTGGGAAAGAGCACTAGATGAAATAATAAGAGTATCCTCCAATCACATAATCCTCGAAGAACCAATCGACGACAATAGAAGCCCCGAAAAACTGAATTCCTTTCGCGCTCAAGAATTACTGCTTGAGCTTCAACATGAAATCAATTATCCACATTATAAACATTTAAAGTATGAACAACTAAAAAAATATCTGGATGAAAAGTCCATTAACTACAAACACCATATACAAAAACTTGACACAAAGTATGACTGCGAAATGCTTTATAAACCTTTCGAAGATATCGCAATGAAAAGCACTCGGTATAACTATTGGATGAATAGATTTAACAACTTTAAAGAGGATTTAAGAAATCAAAAAATTGCGGATGATGATGTTTTACTGATTGAATTTCAAAAAAACACTTCGATCAATGCTTAAGAACTTATCTAAACAAGAACGACTTTCCTAAACAAAAAAATAATATTTAAATGAATTATAAATGGCTCCTTTTTGACTTAGATGGTACATTGTTTGATTACGATAAAGCAGAATCAATAGCTTTGGAAAAAGCTTTCAACGAATTCAATCATGAATTTGATCCCATATATAACGATGCTTATCTTGAAATAAATAAACTTTTATGGACAGACTTTGAGCAGGGAATAATCACAACAAGAAAACTCCGCGTAAAGCGATTCGAAATTTTGTTTTCTAAATTGGGTATCAAATACGACCCTGAGCTGTTTAGTGGTTGTTATTTGTCATACCTTTCAAAAGAAACACATCTTATAGAAGGTGCCGAAATTGTTTTGAACTCACTTTTTAAAAAAACTGGATTAGCCCTCATTACAAATGGTATTAAAGAAGTACAAAGATCAAGATTGAAAAAATCTACCATTAATAAATTTTTTTCAGACATAATAATATCCGAAGAAATCGGAGCGGCTAAGCCAGACAAATTGATATTCAATGCTGCTTTCGAAATAATGAACCATCCGCTTAAAAAAGATGTACTAATAATTGGAGACAGTTTATCGTCTGATGTAAAAGGGGGAAATGATTTTGGAATAGACACCTGCTGGTTTAATCCAAATCACAAACCACATGAATCCGATATCTCAGCAAAATATGAGATTGACAAGTTAGTTGATGTTCTACTAATTGTAAAACCAGATGATATCTAACAACATCTAAAAAAAGAACTGTTAGAATTTATGTGTTCTTAAGATATGAACAAAACTCATTACCTGAAGAGCAAATCTCGATTAATCTCATCAGCAGATTACTAAATAATATTGAAACATTGAGAATTATGTATCGTATTTATTAATAAAGTTAATTTGTTGGTTAAAATAATCAATTTTACTTCTTGATATTTTAACTAATTTAATTCAACTATTGATTTTATTGATTTAGACAAATATAATACAAATAATCTAGTATGATAAAAATTTATGGTGTATTTCTTAACTAATAGTTTAATCTAATCGTAAATATATCATACAAATCTGGATTTCTGAAAATAATAACAATACATGAAAAAGTTTAATATTCCATTAATAATCTTACTGCTTGTAACAAGTTTAGCAAAGCCACAAGAAAACAAAAATGATGCAGTTATTACCATTACGGGAGATGAATTATATATGCATGTTGAATTCCTTGCATCCGATGAAATGATGGGAAGGAATACACCCAGTCCGGAGTTGAAAAAATGTGCTGAATACATTGCAAACGAATTTGATTCTTATGGTTTAATACCGGGAGGAAAAGATGGCAGCTATTTACAGACTTTCAACCTGTCAAAAAATTATCTGGATATTACAAAAGATGACGATGGCATTCCCAATAAATTTTCTTTAGTTCAACAAGATTCTAAAACCGACTACGAAATAAAAACTGATTTTACACCTATAGAATCAACCGGTGATGGTGAGATAACTGCTCCTATAGTTTTTGCCGGATATGGAATAACTGCCCCCGAGTATAACTATGACGACTATGAAAATATTGACGTTAAGGGAAAAATAGTCTTAATAATGACACGTGAACCACAAGGGAAAAATGAGAATAGCATTTTCATGGGAAAAAATTTTACGAAATACGCTTATGATGAAACCAAATACCAAAATGCAATTGAGCATGGGGCTGCTGGTGTAATTATCGTCAGAAGTCCTCTTTATCAAGTTGGTAAAAGACCACGTAATCCCTGGCAAACATTAACCAATCCTGCTTCAACAAACATTCCAATTAAAGTTGACAACGAATCATCAAACAATGTACCCGCAATCTATATTCATACCAATGTCGCTAGTCACATTTTCAAAGGAACGGGTAAAAATCTTACTAAAATTTCAAAAGATATCGATGATGGTTTAATACCCCAATCCTTTGAAATAAAAAACAAACAAGCTCACATTAAAACAAAACTTATACGAGAAAAAATCCTGACACAAAACGTAGTTGGATACATAGAGGGCTCCGACCCCGAATTAAAAAACGAAGTCATAGTTATTGGTGGTCATTATGATCATGTTGGTGTGATGAACGGTGAAGTTTTCAATGGAGCCAACGATAATGCTTCCGGGACAGCAGGAGTAATCGAGCTTGCAGAGGCTTTTGCCTTAGCAGAAACAAAACCTAAAAGAAGTATCCTTTTCATTACTTTCACAGGAGAAGAGAAAGGGTTTTTCGGTTCAAGGTATTATATAAAAAACCCTGTTTTTCCAATTGAAAACACTGTTGCAATGCTCAACCTTGATATGATAGGCCGCAACGATACAAATGGGGTAGCAATCGTTGGATCTGAGTTCAACAAAGACCTCAATGAAATCATAAAAACAGCAAATGAAGAAATAGGGTTGGTTTTAGATTATAGTGATGATAATGTCATAGGGAATAGTGATCATTATCCTTTTATGCTGGAACAGATTCCTGCAATATTTTTCTTCAGCAAGGTGCACCCAGACCTTCACACCCCGGGTGATGATATCAACAAAATAATTCCGAGAAAGATGGAAAGAGTTACAAGACTTGTTTTTATAACTGCCTGGATAATTGCAAATACAGAACGCAGACCTGTTGCTGAACCATATAACTAAATATTATTTAGTCAAATAAATTAAATATAAGAGACTTTAAAAAAAATTCACAAAAGAAAAAATAAGAGGTATTAAAATGAAATTCCTAATATTAATCACATTTATTCTTACGACAATGGTTTCTGCTTCCTCTACTACACCTTTCACAATATTAATGAATGGTTCACCCAAAACATATGACTTAAAGTACAATTTATCTGAGAACACAAAATTTACTTTAACATATGAAACTACGGGAACACAAATAACGAAACAGTGTGGAGAAAACGTAGAAGCAAAGATAACCAGTACTGGTAATCTTGTTTTTAATGTCTTAAAAGTTGACAATGACGGAAACATTAAATTAGAAGTCGAATATAAAGATATTACTTTTAATTTTGATCACCCAAAAGGTCCTTTTAAAGATGACTTCTCGCCTTTATTTGGGCAGAAAGTCAAATTTTCAATATCCCCAACCGGTAAGGCTTTTGATTTTGAGGGTTTCGAAGATTTACCTCCCCTAAACAGACACTTAGTCGGTTTAATGACAAAAGAGGACCATATAAAGCCATTCACAAAATTATTCCCTGTCATGCCAGTTTCCTCAAAGAATGTCGGAGATCCCTGGACAGAAACCGTCTCTTTTGAAAATGATTATGAAAGTGAACAAAACAATTATACGTATACAATTCTTGAGGAGACAAAAGTCGATGGATATAATTGCCTTAAAATAAAAGTAGCAAGAGAAATAACAAATTCGGGGATTACCACACAAGGCGGAACGGAAATCGAAAGAGAATTGGAAGGAGAGGGAGAAAGTATTATTTACTTTGCCTACGAAAAAGGAATGGTTTTAAAAATTGAAGACTCATACTCGTTAGAGGGTACAATAACTGCTGGTAATCAGATAATTCCTACTTCAAAAGAAACAATTACCAAAATAAAAATTGATTTTAATTAGATTTAATTAAACTATCCTTTAAAATAACAATGTGCCGAACTTGGGATAATGTTTATCCCAAGCTCGGCGCATTGTTAATAGCAAACAATTTGTTTACTTTTCCAAATATCATTTAATGTATCGTAATATTCGTTACCCTTCCTGTTCCTTCTCAAATTTCAGACATTTAAATAAGTATTTTTTTCAACGCAATTAATACTTATTATTTAGATAAAATAACAATCTAATACAAATGAAAGCAATGTTGCTAAACAAATTGTGTAGCATTAAAGAAAGCAAAGTTCCTCTTGAACTCACAGATTTACCTATTCCTATTCCGAAAGAAAAAGAGGTTCTTGTTAGGGTTTCAGTTTGTGGAGTATGCCATACTGAACTCGATGAAATAGAGGGGCGAACACCTCCTCCTAAGCTACCGATAGTTTTAGGTCACCAGGTTGTGGGCAAGATTGAAAAAACTGGTAATTCTACATCTCGCTACAAAGTTGGAGATCGCGTGGGAATCGCATGGATAAATTCATCATGCGGGAAGTGCCAACACTGCCAGTCAGGTAACGAGAATCTTTGCTTAGATTTTAAAGCTACTGGGCGAGATGCAAACGGTGGTTATGCAGAATACATAAAAATACGCGAGAACTTCGCTTTTCCTATTCCTAAAGTTTTTTCAGATTCGGAGGCTGCTCCTTTGTTGTGTGCCGGAGCTATTGGTTATCGCTCCTTAAAACTGACCAATTTAAAAGATAATCAATCTATCGGCTTAATGGGTTTCGGGGCTTCTGCACATCTTATCCTAAAGTTGGTAAAGCACAAATTCCCTGACACTAAGATTTTTGTTTTTGCAAGACGTGATAATGAAAGAACATTTTCACGAGAGCTTGGTGCAGATTGGGCAGGTGACATAGATGAAGAACCACCACAGAAACTGGATTGCATAATCGATACCACACCTGTTTGGAAACCAATATTAGAATCTCTAAAAAACTTAAAACCCGGCGGTAGGTTAGTCATTAATGCAATCCGCAAAGAAAAAACCGATAAAGAATATCTGTTAAACATGGATTATCCAACACATTTGTGGAAGGAAAAAGAAATAAAAAGTGTTGCAAACGTTTGCCGTACAGATGTAAGAGAATTCCTTGACATTGCTGCAGATATGAATATTAAACCTGAAATAGGGGAGTTCTCTTTAGAAGAAGCAAACAGGGCTTTGGTCGAGCTCAAGATGGGTAAAATTAGAGGGGCAAAAGTTTTGAGAATAAATTAGGTTATTAAAGTTAAAAATATAATTTTTAAAGATGAAAAAGGTAAACAGTTCTTTGTTATTTGTAACAAGTCTTTTCATATTATTTGCAAACTCTGATTCTTTATCTCAAGTAACTGAGATTAGTACGGAGGCGAAAAGATTTGCTGAAGAACATTACAATATAGACCGTCAAAGAGAAGTACAAACCATTCTGATAAATGTTCTGGATAATGACATCATGTATAATGAAAAATTTTTCACATTAGACACAATGTACACAGATAAATTTTATGAAGAGATTGCAATATTCGACCAATACATTTTCGGATGGGACGATTGGTACGAAAAGTATGCTAAATATGGTATACATTGGGCATGGAATTCAGACTCTACCGATGAAAACCACATCTGGTATGGAAATTATCCAACACATCCGGATTGTATGGACACAACAAATTTTGATCCACCAAATAGCAAAAATAAGGAAATCTATTACAAGATGGTTTCCGATTATTTTTTATTTGATGGTTAGGAAATTATATTAAGATAAAGAATGAATACAAAAGATAGAATCAGGAAACCCGTTGTCGCTGGATCTTTTTATCCGGGAAAAGCTCAAGATTTAAAAGAAACAATTTTAAAATTTTTAAATAGTTCAACAACTGAATCCATAACCGGGGAAATTCACGGGCTTGTGTCTCCTCATGCAGGATACATATACTCTGGAAAGATCGCTGCTGATGCATATAAGCTACTTCAGGGAAAAAGTTACGACAACGTAATAGTCATTTCTCCAAGCCACTTCGACGAGTTCTCAGGGGGTTCAGTCTTTTTTGGCAATTACAAAACACCTTTAGGCATCATTCAAACTAATGTTGAACTTGCGGAAGCAATAACTTCATTCTCGCCTAACATAATCGAATCTAATAAAGGACATTTACAGGAGCACGCTTTGGAGGTACAGCTTCCATTCTTGCAGTTTGTATTGAAGAGCTTCAATTTGATTCCAATTGTAATGGGTAGTCAGGATTATACAACTATCGATGAAATATCAATAACCATAAGCACGGTCCTTCATGAACCAAAATTTGAGAACCAAAAAAACCTTATTGTTGGCAGTAGTGACTTATCCCATTATTATCCTTTGGGAAAAGCAAACCAGCTCGACAATGTTGTTTTAAAAGATATTGAAGACTTCGATGAGAAAAAACTATTCGATGACATCAATGCAAACAGATGTCAGGCATGCGGTCACGGTCCTATAGTCGCCACAATGATAACATCTAAGAAACTTGGGGCAAAACATAGTAAGGTTATCTCTTATGGAACTTCGGGAGACTACAGTCAGGATTACAGCAGAGTTGTGGGTTACTTATCCTGTGTTTTTTATTCAAACTAAAATTATTTTTATGTTTATTGTATCACCAACACTCTCAAGCAACTCTCTTAACTCTTCAGAAAATAATTAATTTTTTATTATTTACTAAATCCGAATGTATATATTTAGATTGTTAATTTTCGCTATAGTCTTTTCTTCTTCTCTTATTCTTTACTCGCAAACCCTACCCCCGGAAAGAGCGGAAGAGTTTATCCAGGCTTTGATAGATGAAGATGATAATATTGAAAGTTTCGTTTTGCCCGAAGAGTTGACGGTATCAAAAAGGTTCAACATACAATATGACAATGTTAATTTTAAATTTTTAATTTCATACGATATAGAACCATCGATAAAAGAACAATTATTGTCTGAACAATTGGATTACGAATTTCAAGTTGAAAATTTGCAAGAAGGCTATTCTTTATTAAAGCTAACAATACCGGAAAAGAATCTTTATAAAGAATTTTATTTTAAAGGAGATTGCTTAATTTCTCCTATCCTTTATTACACAAGAAGGTGGGAAAGAATTGAAAGTAAGCATTTCATATTTTACTTTAGTAATCCCGACTTATTCAATACTTACTGTGTCGAAAGATTAGAAAGTTTTCTCAACAATGCTTCAAATATTTTAAATTATTCTGAAAAGGCAAGAGAACTCTTAGAAAAATCAAAGATACATTACTTCTTATGCAGTGATGAAAATGAAACAAAAAAGATTACAGGGTATAGTTCGCGAGGAATGTATAACCTTGCATACGATTATATTATTACAACTTATAATTGCCATTACCATGAGTTGATGCATTTGTTGATAAATTATAAATTGCAGAGACTACCCTTATACACACATCCTTTTCTGCAGGAAGGTTTCGCAGTTGCTTTGGGCGGACGTGGTGGTAAAGAACCGAAAGTAATTCTTGATTTAGGATTGTTCTTAGAACAATTTGATATACTTCACTACTCGGCACTTTTGAACAAAGAAGAATTCATTAATTATGATGCTACATTAAGTTACCCACTAAGCGGACTCTACAATTATTTTTTGATCAAAGAATCGGGAATTGAAGCCTATCAGAAAATATACCAGAAATACAGCGGCAACACATCTAACGCCGTTACGCAGTTTGTTTCCGGGGATGAATTACCATCTTTAGAAAACTGGAATGTCTTTTTATCCGATTATTCTAAAAACAAAACGATCGATATCGGATTAAACAAAAATGGTTTTACTAAAACCTATGAGAATAATGCTTTTAAGATTTTTGAAAGTTCAACACTTTATTTTTTTCAAACAAAAGATACAATATTGATTTCCACAAACATTCCCTTCAATAATTACCAAAGTAAGAAGTTCAAAGAAGTTTTCCCAAATCAAAATTATGCAGAAGAAAAATATCTGGTCATTTCTAATACTAATGAAATTTCTGTTTACAATTTATATACGAATAATTTAATTGCGAATTATACGGCATCACTAACTATTCCTATGCGAAATGTCCCTGTCCGTAGCGGTTACTTTGAATTCTTCATACAAAAGGATGTGTTCGATGAACCACTATCTCAACTTTCAATCAAATCTAATTAACTTACAAATGTCACCTTTGAATCCGGAACCCGGTACATATGCACTTGTGCTAGCATCCCCATCACGAGAAGTAATTAATGTTGGAAAGCTTGGTAAATTAAAATTACAAAAAGGATATTATGTTTACATTGGCAGTGCGTTCGGTCCGGGAGGTCTTAAAGCAAGAATTAATTATCATAATCGTTTATCCGTAAAACCTCATTGGCATATTGATTACATAAAGCCGTTTGTTGAGATTATGGATGTTTGGTATTCATACGATGTTCATAGCTATGAGCATAATTGGACTAACATTTTTCTTAAATTTCTCGATGTGTCTATTCCACTGAATGGTTTTGGGTCATCTGACTGCAAGTGTAAAACTCATCTTTTCTATTTAAATAAGAAACCATCTTTAAAAAGGTTTCGCATAAGACTTTATAAATCTTACTCCTATCATAAACCCCTACATTCTCTTTGTGAAATTTAGTTAAATACTGTTGTATAAATATTAACAGTATAATAGAAACCAAAAATTTTTAGTTGATTTTGACCTCAATGTTATTAAATTGTATAATTCAAGAAAGTGAAATTTAATTATAAGCTTGATTCACTTTCTCACAAATAGCAATTCATCTACATCTGTTGAAAAAACAACTTGAAAAAGAAAAACAAAAATAACTTTGCATCTTTAAAGAGTAGATTTAGAAAAACCAATAAAGACCTTTTCTGCTATGACTTGCCTTCAAAACCTCAACCGCAAATTGGAAAAATCCTGGTTACCGGTGCCACTGGCTAC
>CAYYJH010000077.1:0-5295 GCA_964472195.1 uncultured Ignavibacteriaceae bacterium
GCCTTACTGTCAACTCATCCATTTGTCGCTGCCACTCTTCTTCGTCCATTTCTTCTGTTTCCATATCGTCATCATCATCATCTTGGGCAAACAAGGATGCTTTCGCGCTGATAGCAAAGGAGAGTGCTAACAATATTACAAATAACCTATGAAATTTCATTTTATTAAGATCTCCTTCTTAATGTTTTTTAAATTTTTTAAATTAATTTTTTAAAATTTAAATCTAAACAGCATAGAGATTATGGGCATCTCTTTTTTACTGCAGCAATATCATCACGATATTGTTTGATCTTTGCGTCCTTGTCTGCAATTTGCTTTTGCAATTGAGACTTTTCGTCTTGCTTAGCATTGACTTGAGATTGAAGTGATTCTACTTCAGCTTTCAAATCATTGAGCTGTTGCATTTGCTCTTCGCTAACTCCACCACCGCATCCTGCTACCATTCCGGTTATAAATGCGGAAGCCAGTAATATGAAGAACAGGTTTTTGATTTTTGCCATTATTTAAATACCTCCTGTATTTTTATTGGCGTTTAAGAAAAAAGTTATTTTAAAGATATACAAATATATATTTACAAATAGTTCTTGTCAAGTCATATTCTATAAAAGTAGACATTAAAAACCTAAAAAATTCATATATTCAAAGATTATATTTTGTTGTTTTAAAAAAAGGACACTTATAATAAATAGAAATTTCTTGCTTAATCTATTGTTACATTTTCTATAATCAGTATGATTTTAGTGATTTGTTATACTAAAATGACAATTGTTATTTGAAGGATTAATTCTATTCCCATTCGATAGTAGAAGGAGGTTTTGAACTTATGTCATAGACTACTCTGTTTACACCTTTTACTGTGTTTATTATTTTATTCGAAAGTGTGGTTAAGAAATCTTTTTCAAATTGGAAAAAATCTGCTGTCATTCCATCTGTCGAAGTTACAGCTCTTAATGCAATTACATTTTCATAACTTCGTTCATCACCCATAACTCCAACAGACTGAATTGGCAATAAGACAGCAAATGCCTGCCATATTTTATTGTATAGATTGTGTTTTTTTAATTCACTTATATAAATTTCATCCACTTCTCTTAATACTTTTAATTTCTCTTTAGTAATATTGCTGATAATTCTTACAGCTAATCCGGGACCGGGAAAAGGATGCCTGTTTATTAAGTAGTCTGGAAGTCCGAGTTCTTTCCCGATTTTTCTCACTTCATCTTTAAATAATTCTCGGAAAGGTTCTATTAATTTTAGATTCATTTTTTCAGGTAATCCCCCAACATTATGATGAGTTTTTATTGTAACTGAAGGTCCTTTAAATGATACAGATTCAATTACATCCGGGTAAAGTGTACCTTGAACTAAATATTTTATTTTTCCTCTGGGAAATTTTATTTTTTTTGATTCCTGTTCAAAGATTTTAATAAACGTGTTTCCGATTATTTTTCTTTTCTCTTCAGGATCAAAAACATTTTTTAGTTTTTGTAAAAAAATATTCGATGCATCGACAAACTTTATGCTTAGTTTAAAATTTTTTTTGAACAGTCTTATTACATTTTTACTTTCATCTCTTCTCATGAGCCCGTTGTCGATATGTATACAAATAAGTTGTTTCCCGACTGCTTTTTGCAGGAGTAAAGCAGCAACTGACGAATCCACTCCCCCACTCAAAGCACATAAAACATAATCATTACCAACCACTTGCTTGATTTCAGTAATTTTAGTTTCTATAAAAGATTCAGGTTTAAAAAGATTTTTGATATTACAAATTTTAAAAAGAAAATTCTTTATTATCTTAATTCCATTTTCTGTATGCTTAACTTCCGGATGGAATTGCAAACCATATATTTTTGCTTTTTTATATTTAAAACTGCTTAAAGTATTATTTTTGCTCTTTGATGTAACTTTAAATGAAGAGGGTAAATAATGAATTGAGTCACCATGGCTCATCCAGACATCAAGTTTTTTCCCAAAACCGGAAAATAAATCTGTGCTATCTTTTATTGAGATAACCGAATGTCCGTATTCTCTTGATCTAGATTTGTGAATTTTACCTCCAAGGAGGTAAGCTAATAATTGTAATCCGTAACAAATTCCCAAAACGGGAATTTCTTCTGTCAAAATAAATTCAAGATTTTTTTTTGATAGTATGTATGAGTTCTTTTCCAGAACACTGGAAGGACCTCCGGAAAGAATTATTCCCTTCAGTTTATAGTTCTCTTTTGAGTTTACTAATTCTTGTATGCCAATGTTATATGGTTGTATCTCCGAATATACATTCAATTCTCTTGTTCTCCGTGCAATAAGTTGTGTATACTGCGAACCGAAATCGAGGATTAAGATTAAATCTGTTTTTTTCAATATGTATATTTATGGTTTCGGAAACATTTTTTTTGCAATTAATGCAGCACCGAATGCTGATGAATGTTTCTTTTCTATAACGTGAACCTTCTCTTTGAAATTTTTATTAATTTCCTTCTTTACTTTCTTCGATAATATATTTTTGTTTTCAATAATGCTTCCTATGAAAACCATGTCGATGCATTTTTTCCTTCTGGATATTCTCAAAAAAGTTTTTATATGATAAAGTAAACCATCAACAGCTTCATCAATTATTTTTAAACAAACCTTATCTCCTTTTTCCGCACACTTAATTACTAACGGTGCAATCTTTTGTATTTCAAAATTCTCATGAAAGATTTTTCTTATAATGTTTTCCTTGTTTATATAAAACTCATCTTCTATTCTTTTTACTAACATTCCTCTTTTCCTTTTTATATCCGAAAGGTCATACTCTATTACAACTTCTTTTAAAGCTTCCTTTCCGATTGTATACCCGCTTCCATAGTCTCCAATAATTCTACCCCATCCGCCAACACGATATATTTTACCATTAGATTTTCCATATAATACAGAACCTGTTCCACTTATTAGTATTATTCCATCCCTGTCTTTAAAAGCTCCGTAAAGACCGGTCATAGTATCCGTCTCGATTTCAATTTTTTTAAAGTGCAATTTTTGCTTAAAGGCTCGCTCCAAATCTTTTTTATCTTTCTTTTCTCTGGCTCCTGCAATACCTACGCAGATGCCACAGCATTTTTTTAGATCGATTTTTTTTACTCTCAATAATGACTTTAAATATTTTGATATATTTTCAGAAATTATTTCTGTTCCAAAGACAGAATAATGAAAAGCTTTACTCGATTCACTAAATAACACACTGTTGTTTGAATCTAAAATTACAAGGTCACATTTTGTACCACCTGAATCTATTCCTACGTAAAAATTTTTAACATCTTTTTTCATTAAAATAAATTAATTAAATTACCTTTAACTAAAAATGATTTAAAAGTATTATTTTGACGATAGTATAGTTATTCTAAAAATACTTGCAATTATCCTATATTGAAATTATATTTGGTAAAATCAGCGTATATATGAAAAGATTTTTACTCATTCCCAACATATTGGTTTTAATAGCAATTACTTCGGGCATTATACTTGCGAGTGTTACTTTACAATATTTTACAGGAACTACAAATTCAGATGGCATACTCTTAGAGTGGAAGACTATTGAAGAAGGTGGAACAGTAAAGTTTGAGATCCAGAGAAGCGCAGTCACCCCTGATAATTTTATGTTTATAAAATCAATTAATGCAACCGGAAATAATTCCTATTATTCTTATCAGGATAATTCAGTCGATGGCAGGGATGGTAGCAGTTCTTCAATCTATTATTACCGTTTGAAGTGCATTCAACAGAATGGAAGTTACACTTATACTCACAGCATTTCAGTTATTCATGCAGTGTCAGGAATTAGAAGTACCTGGGGCAGCATTAAAGCTATTTTTAGATAATATTATCTGTCAAAATATTATTATGTTTAATTTATTTTAGGAGTAATAATTCTTCAAGAATAAATTAAACTTAATAACTTTTAAATTTATAAGAAGGAGAAACCCTTATGACAGAATCTACAACAGAAACCACAACTGGTTCACAATTTACCCCGGAAGAAATTGAAGAGGGTAAAGGTATGGCAATCCTTGCCTGGATCTTTTGGATAATTCCTCTTTTAGCTGCGAGAGATAAAAGATTTGCAATGTTTCATACACAGCAAGCATTAGCATTATGGATTTCTTTTATCATATTGTATATTATTATCTGGGTTTTAACATTTATTGTTGCACAGATCAGTAGTACATTAACATGCATTATAACTGCTCTTGGAATCATTCCCTGGATAGTATTTGTAGTGTTTTGGATAATGGGACTCATCACTGCAATCCAGGGTAAAGCAAAAGAGTTACCTATAGTTGGTAAGTTCGGATCGAAATTTAATTTTGTAAAATAAAGATAAAATTTAGAAGGAGACTTTTTAATGGCTGAGTCAACAAGACAACTCAATATTACTCCCGAAGAAATTGAATCGGGAAAAACGATGGCATTCGTAGCTTACCTGATTTTTTTCATACCTCTTCTTATGGAAGATATGAGAAAGAATAAATTTGTTATGTTTCATACCGAGCAATCAATTGTCTTGGTTATTGTTCAGGTCATCGGGTGGATATTAGGTACAATAGGTTCCATGTTTTGCATAGGTGTGGTTTTTTACATTATCGTTCTATTTGCATGGGTGTTGATGGTGATGGGAATTATTAATGCTTTAAATGGAAAAGCTACTGAGTTACCATTAGTAGGACAATTTGGAGAAAAATTCAATTTAGTTAAATAGTAGTTAGGTTTCTTTAGTTATATAAGCAGTCATTCTTTATATGGAATGACTGCTTTTTTTATTTAATATCAATTAATGAGTTTTCAAAAAAGGGGACAAAGTGTATTCATTCGTGATTTAAAGAAATCTCTGTTTTTCACCTGGGTAATAATTAGTGTTGTCGTTCTTCTCATACAAATAGCCCCACTCATTTTACAAGAAGAGTTTCTTCTTTCGTTAACCCCAACTTGTGAATTGAAAAAAATTGGACAGGAATGTTTTTTGTGTGGTATGACTAAAGGATTCATTGATATTTCAAAGGGCGATTTCTCGGGAGCCTATCAAGTGAATAATTTCAGTATTTATTTGTATCTCATTTTTTGTTTAAATATTATATCTTTATTTATATTTTCTGTGATTATATTTTACAAAAGAAAATTGTAAATTGAGTTTAAATAAAAAATTTCTCTCATGCAAACAACAAGCTTGATTTTTGGAATACTCTCTGTAGTTGGAATGATAATAGGTTTTATACCTTGTCTTGCCACCCTTAACTGGCTTAATATTCCTTTTGCATC
>CAYYJH010000077.1:5395-13179 GCA_964472195.1 uncultured Ignavibacteriaceae bacterium
TAGGTTTTATACCTTGTCTTGCCACCCTTAACTGGCTTAATATTCCTTTTGCATCAATAGGATTAATTATTGGAATAGTATCATTAGTCAATTCTAATAAATCGGAAAACAAAACAAGCGGTATCGTTGGAATAGTGTTGTGTTCTATTGCGATTATTTTTGGATTGATAAGGTTAATATTCAGTCTTGCGTTTGGCGGTGGTGGCATAATATAATTTTAATTGATTTAATAATTCTTCTGCCAAATGTAATCTTTAGGAGAGGAGTTCTTCCAGAGAAAATTTATAATTTAAAATTTAACATTTAAAATTTATAATATGAACGTTCCATCGGAAATTCAAACAGGCAAGATCTTCTTCTTGATTTCAGCAATTATTAACATTTTAGCATTTCTTGGTTGGGGAGGTACTACATTACTTGGCGGCGTGGTTACGTGCGGATTCGGTTGCTTGATTGGTTTGCTGCCTATAATAAATGTTGTTGGATGTGTTATGGACTTTATCGCATATAATAAGCTTAATAAATTGAACATCACAGGTACTTTTAGTACGGTTCAATTTGCTGCGATAATTCAGATTATAACTATCCTTACCGGAAATGTTGTAAGTTTAATTTTTGGAATAATTACTTTGCAGAATTTCAGTAAAGATAATATTAAGAATTTTTTACAGGAAAAAGGGATCTATTAATCAATCGCAGATAATTTGTTTGTTTTTGGAATATTATAATTATCTAATTTCTAATTGCTCTAATAAATAACCAAGAGAACCAGTGTCTAAAAATTTTAAAAAACTTTCTGCTGTAAGGCGGTCTTTAGCAAGTCGTGCCTCTTAGTGTATAAGTTGGTGTTTTAGAATTTGTGCTTGTTTAGATCAATTAAGTCTATTAGGTCAATTAGAAACTTAAAACAGTTTAAAGCAATTTATAGTTTATTATGAAGAAATAAACGATGACTCTAAAATTTATACAGAATAATTTATGTTTGAAAAACTCGATAAGGTAAAATCACGTTATGAAGAGATTTCAGAAATGTTGTCGAAACCTGAAATCGCTAACGATCAAAACGTATTCAGAAAACTGTCAAAGGAGTATTCGGATTTAGGTGAAATAGTCGTTGCTTATGACAGCTATATTAAAACAAAATCCGAACTCGAGAAAAATAAAAAGTTACTTTATGAAACTAAGGATTCTGACTTGAAAGAATTGGTTAAAGAGGAACAGGAAGAACTCGAGAAGAAACTTTCGAAAACAGAACAGGATATAAAAGAGCTTCTTATTCCGGAAGATCCTGCTGATAAAAAAAATGCTATACTCGAAATAAGAGCGGGTACCGGAGGCGAAGAAGCCGCTTTGTTTGCAGCAGATCTCTACAGGATGTACAATAAATATTTCGAGATAAAAGGCTGGAAGGTTGAAGTCATAAGTTTTAATGAATCTTCCATACCGGGTGGATTAAAAGAAGCTGTTATTAATGTAAGTGGAAAAAGTGTTTATGGAGATCTAAAATATGAAAGCGGCGTTCACAGAGTTCAAAGAGTTCCTAAAACTGAAGCAAGCGGAAGACTTCATACTTCTGCTGCCTCTGTTGCGGTTTTACCCGAGGCAGAAGATTTTGATGTTGATATTAATGATAATGATCTTAAGATCGATGTTTATCGTGCTGGCGGCGCGGGCGGTCAAAATGTCAACAAAGTCGAAACAGCAATTCGAATCTCTCACATACCTACTGGTATCGTTGTGCAATGCCAGGATGAAAGGTCTCAATTAAAAAACAAACATAAAGCTATGAAGGTAATGCGATCAAGACTTTATGAATTGGAACTTGATACAAGAGACAAAGAACTCTCTGAAAAGAGAAGGAGTATGGTAAAATCGGGAGATAGAAGCGATAAAATAAGAACGTACAATTTTCCTCAAAATAGACTAACAGACCATCGCATTGGTCTTACATTATATAACCTGTCTGGAGTTTTAGAAGGTGACCTTAATGAGATCATTGATAAATTAAAAACAGCAGATAGAGCAGCAAAATTAACGGCGAGCGAAAACTAAACTAATATAATGCAAAAGATGTTTTAATCTTATGCATGATTTTTATTTAAACTTAATTATTTAGATGCCATGAAAACAAAATTTAAACTTTTAATTGTTTTCTTACTTTTTTCATTTTTAGCAATCACGGGTTATAATGTTATCAATTCATTTGCGGTTAACTCAACTGATAAATACAGCAAAGTGAAAGTGTTCGTTAATTCTGAAAAGGATTTATCAAATCTTCAGATGAATGATATTAACATAGATGAATATTTAGGGAAAATAGGAGAAGGGATCGAAATTGTTATTAACCAAGATGAATTGTCACGATTAAAGAATACTTCATTAAGATATGAAGTTCTAATAGAAGATATGAATGATTATTACAGAAACAGAGAAGAACCCAGCTGGCAGGAAATGAAAGAAAGTGAAGAGATTAAAGCTCGTGATAACATAACTGGGTTTTCATACGGAAGCATGGGTGGGTTTCATACTTACGCTGAAGTTGTACAGGTTCTTGATTCTATGAAGTTGTTATACCCGACTTTGATTACGGCGAAACAAAACATAGGTACCTCTCACGAGAACAGAACAATATGGGCAGTTAAGATCTCTGATAATCCTAATGTAAATGAATCCGCTACCGAACCGGCAATTCACTATGATGCACTTCACCATGCGAGAGAACCGATGGGAATGTCTGTTTCTCTGTACTACATGTACTGGCTGCTTGAAAATTACGGAACTGATCCTGAAGCGACTTATCTTGTAAATAACAGGGAGATTTTCTTTGTCCCTGTTGTTAATCCCGATGGCTATGTATACAACCAGACAACTAATCCTAACGGAGGCGGGTCATGGAGAAAGAACAGGAGGTTGAATAGTCCGGGAATTTATGGAGTTGACCTTAATCGAAACTACAGCTATGGATGGGGTAATAATAACGGCTCTAGCGGTAATCCATCATCGAATACATACAGAGGACCTTCTGCCTTTTCAGAACCCGAGAGCCAGGCAATCAGGGATTTTGCTTTATTACATAATCCTAAAATTGGATTCTCTTTGCATTCTGTAGCTGGAAGGTATCTTAACCCTTACGGTTACACAGACACTGCAATAGCATTTGAGATATATTCTGATTTAAGTTCTGAGTTTGCAGAGTATAATAATTACCTCTATGGAATTACTAAAGAAATTCTGAATTACTATTCCAGTGGAACGACGAGGGATTACATGCATTCGATCGGAGCTTATGTGTGGACTCCTGAGATAGGTGGAAGCGGTTTCTGGCCCAGCTCTTCGCAGATTATTCCACTTTGCAGTGAAAACCTCAAACCGATGAAATACCTTTCCTGGGTTGGAGGTGCTTTTGCAAGGTTTCAGAATTTTAAAGTTTTAGATCAGGGTTATGTTGCAAGGAATGATACATTAGAACTTCAGATTGCGATAAGGAATAAGGGATTGTCTAAAACCTCGAAGAATGTTACAGTAACAATAAATTCTAACTATTCGCATTTAGTGCCTTTAGTTTCTACTGTAAATTATGACAGTATATTAGCAAGACAGATTAAAACCAATACTACAAATCCATTTAAATTCAAGATAACATCTGCTGCAGGTCTTATGGATGAGATGAAATTTGTCTGCACAGTGAAACAAGAAAACGTAGTCACTGCTATCGATACTTTTTATATAAATGTTGGACGAACGAATGTTTTGTTCTCTGATAATGCTGAATCGGGCACTTTCAATTGGACTAAGAGCGGGAATGGTAAATTATGGGATACAACATTCGTTAGTTATTGGGCAGGTATTAAATCTTTTGCAGATTCAAGGTATGGGAATTGTGTAAAGAACACAACGAATTATTTTACACTAAATAACAGTATTAATTTATCCGGAACAGTAAATCCTCGAATAGAATTTTCTGCGAAATGGGCGACAGAGCATAATTATGATTACGTAAGATTACAGATAAGTACTAACAATGGCTCAACCTGGATAAGCATGCAGGGAAGATACACAAGAATTTTTTCCGGTCAACCTTCATACTTAGATATTAAATACTGGAGGGATGAACAGATAAACCTCAATCCGTATATAGGTAACAATATCAAGATACGATTTTACAACAAAACAGACGGAGGTGTTCAAGGTGATGGATATTACTTCGATAATTTTAGGATAGTTGATTATATGGATTCACTGGCTTCTGTAACACAAACTGGAAATCAAACACCCGATGAATATGCTTTGTATCAGAATTACCCCAACCCGTTTAATCCTGTGACGAACATTAAATTCGACATTCCAAAAACCGGGCATGTAAACCTAAGTGTGTATAACGTACTCGGTGAAGAAATAGAAACACTTCATAACGGTGTGCTCTCTGCAGGAAGTTACAAAGTAGATTTTAACGCTTCATCTTACGCAAGCGGTGTTTACTTCTACAGGATTGAGACAGGAAACTTCGTTGCAGTTAAAAAACTTGTTGTGATGAAATAAAACGATTAATATTTAAACAGGTAAGTCACGGACAACATAGTTGCAAGCCACTCCGTGACTTCTTAAAAATTATAAAAGCCATCTTAATTTCTTAGGATGGTTTTTTTATTGTAACCTTTGTAGTGCTGTCATTACATGAGTTGACTTCTCCCGGAGGGTCTACTTCGTAGCCGCGCGCGGTTCTTACCTTGGCATGTTATGCCTAACATTTGTACTCTGGTTACGGGTACCCTTTGAGTCAAGTTCTCTTTCGTAACAAAAAAAACAAACATTAAATAAGAAGTGTGTTCCCAAAAAGTCTGTCTACAGCCAGGTAGAGACTTTGGGAAAAAGAAAAAAAAGAATTATTTATTTACCTTGTTCCAAAACTCCAGTTTTGGAACACTAGTGTTTACGAAACTCTGTTTCGTTTTATAACGAAAGAATTATATCATTACCTTCTAATTCTGCAATAACTAAAGCAGGTCTTCTTTTAGATTTTGTTAAATCTGAAAATGGAACTACTACTTTATCACCTTTTACAAATTTTTCCAAGCTTCGTCCTTCGTAGATGTTAACCAATCTTTCTTAAGAGATGATTCACTTACTATTGACACCTCCATCTTTTGCTTGGAGGTATTAGTTCCCAAAATTGTAAAAAGTTCAGTATCTCTCGAAGATAAGATTCGGGTACGTTTTCCATTTCCTTTAATATCAATTCTCTTCGTTCCATTATTCTGCCTTTCATTTTTTATAAAATAATAACTAAATCACTAAAATAAAATTTATATAACTATTTATCACAATCATTCCTAATTTAACTCAAAAATTTATTCTTTTTTAATGATAAAAATCCTTTTAAAATAATTAATCTTTATATCACATCGACTTCTATGTTAAGAATCATTTTTACTTTTGTAATTACGGTAGCACTTTGTATTTTTGTAATAATTTCAGAGTACTCCAAATCTTAATTTGTGAAGTATTCTCTTCAATTTTAAAACTATTTATAAAATTTTAAATGGAACAATAATGAAAAAGTACATAACTCCCTGGCTTTCCATTTTACTAATGGCAGCGATTATCATTGGCGGATTAATATTAAATGGTGAAGCTGAACCCGAAGCCGCAGCAGCAGGTTTCCAATACCAGGATTTCGAAAATCCCGTTTTCCCACCCGCAGGATGGTCTGTTAATAATACATCCGGATATAACTGGGTTAGAACAATATCTTGCAGTGGTTATGGACTTGATTCAGCTTCGGCAAAGGCAGACTTCTTTGACTATCAAAGCGGTAATTTCAATTTACTGACTTCTACATTTTCACCTTCGGCAGCCGGTGATTCACTTGCTTTTGACCATGCTTATGCTACGTATTCATCAGAGAATGATAAGCTCATTATTTATACTTCATCGAATGGTGGCACTGCATGGAGCATGCTAATAACATTGAACGGTGGTGTAAGCGGTCCTCTTGTAACGGCACCTCCACATGGAAATGTTTTTATACCGACATCAACTGAATGGGCTACTAAAAGGTATGCCCTGCCGACTGGAACAAATAAAATAAGATTTACAGGAGTGACTGCATACGGTAATAATTTATACATCGATAATATCAGGATCGGAAACTCATACAGTATTGACGTTGGAGCAAACAGCATTAACATGCCCAAGGGAGCAATGAAACCCGGCTCCGTTACTCCAATAGCGACTGTTAAAAATTATGGTTCTACTACTCAATCTTTTCAGGTGACTTTTAAAATTAATCCTGGTAGTTACAGTAATACTAAGTCTGTAAGTAGCCTAGCTCCAGGTCAATCTCAATTGGTAACATTCGACAATCACTCACTTTCCACTAACGGTACGTATACACTGACTGCATACACATCACTCGGGTCAGACCAAAACCATGCAAATGATTCGATAGTTTCACAGGTTATCATAACTCCAGCACCGAGAAACGTCGTACTTGAGTATTGTACAGGTACATGGTGCCAGTGGTGTCCGTGTGGAAAACAATGGGCGCATGAGCTGGAATTACACTATCCAAATTCTATTGTACTTGCTTATCACGGGGGTGGCAGCGATCCTTTCCGGAATTTTAACGGTAACTCAATTATCGGTTTACTCGGTATGTCAGGCTACCCGTCCGGTGTACTCGATAGATCGCATGGTGTAATAGGATGGGGCTCTTTCTTTACCGACGGTGAGAACCGGTATGCTACAAGTCCAGCATCACCTGTGAATATTGAAGTTATCAGCCAAAACTATAATTCAACAACCAGGCAGTTATCTGCAATGATTAATACTACAGCTTTGGAGAATCTTACTGGTCAGTATAAAATCAGTTATGTTATAACAGAAGATAACATTATTTATTCACAATCGGGTAACGGTACTTGTCCGGGTGGCTCAAATTATGTACATTACTGGGTAGTTAGAAATATGGTTAACAATGCAACTGGCGAGAATGTCAACACTGGCGGAACATGGAATAGTGGAGTAACAATTACGAAAAGCTTTACTACGACTATTGATGCTTCATGGATACCGGCAAACTGCAATTTGCAAGTGTTTGTTTATAAGAGCCAGGGCGCATTAAACATGTCTGAAATACAGCAGGGCATTAAAAACTCGATTCTACTGACCGGAGCGGGAAATCAGAATGCTCAAATCCCGGTAAAGTATGAACTGTCACAGAATTATCCGAATCCTTTTAATCCTGTTACGAATATTAAGTTTGCAATCCCCACAGCTGGTAATGTTTCATTGAAAGTATATGATATGTTAGGAAAGCTTATTGATGTTTACATGGACGGATTCTTATCAGCTGGATACTATAATGCTGAAATTGACGGCACGAAATTGACGAGCGGAGTTTACTTTTATACGTTAAATGCTGGCAATTTCAAGGAAACAAAGAAAATGCTTCTCGTGAAATGATTTATCATTTTATGGGAAATCCGCCTCGAGCGGGTTGTTAGTAAAATAAAATTTATTCTTAAATAATTGTAATCTTAAAAGAGCAATGGGAACTGATATAAAATATTACCTATTGCTCTTTACAATATAGACAATTCAAGTGTGTCACGGTCCATACCATGATACATATATAATTGAAAAAGTCACGTAATGGCTTGCGACTATGTTGTTCGTGACATGCCAGTGAAAACAAATTATGTAATATACTCAAATTCTTTTTTAAGATTAAATACACATAAATGAAAAACCTTTTAATTATTTTTTTAGGATTAATATTTCTT
>CAYYJH010000078.1:0-13142 GCA_964472195.1 uncultured Ignavibacteriaceae bacterium
AACACAAGCTATCAAGACGGAAGATTAATTTTTTAAAAGTAACAAAATGAAAAGAATACTTTTAGCCGGGGCAACAGGCTACCTGGGAAGCTATGTTGCTAAGGAACTTAAAAAGAGAAATTACTTTGTAAAAATCATTGCCCGCAATCTCCAAAAGCTTAAACAAAAAAACGTTAAAGCAAACGAAATAATAGAAGCAGAAGTAACTAAACCCCTGTCAATTAATAATTGCTGTGAGGGCATTGATGTTGTTATTTCGACTGTTGGTATCACCAGACAAAAAGATGGGCTTACTTATATGGAAGTTGACTACCAGGCAAACATGAATTTAATGCTGGAAGCAAAGAAGAGCAGTGTTAAGAAATTTATTTATGTTTCTGTCCTTGGCGGGGAAAAACTCAAGCGATTGAATATTTGTAAAGCAAAAGAAATGTTCGTTGAACAATTGCAAAAATCAGGATTGGATTACTGCATTATCCGTCCTCACGGTTTTTACTCCGATATGGCAGAAGTTTACTATATGGCAAAGAAAGGACGAATCTATCTGTTCGGCAACGGCGAACTAAAAGGGAACCCGATTCACGGTGAAGATTTAGCTGAAATTTGTGCGGATGCCGTTGAAAGCAAAGACAAAGAAATCAGCATCGGCGGACCAGAGATTCTCACACAAAATGAAATCGCTGTCACTGCTTTTGAAGTTCTGGGAAAGAAACCGAAAATTACACACCTCCCCGACTGGCTGAGAGTAACTATTCTAAAAATAGTCAAAACTTTTACAGGAAGCAAAGTATATGGACCGATTGAGTTCTTCCTGACAGTGTTAGCGACTGAAGCGATTGCACCACAATATGGAAAACATACTTTAAAAGAATATTACACAGAACTAAGAGATATGGACTCATAACAAGATGTTGCAGCAGATAACCAGGGACACTAATTCCACGAATTAGTACTAACTATAATAATACTCGTTTATACACTAAACTATCTTCACCAAAATTAACTAACAGTCCAAGTGTTAATTTAGAAGCTGAGAGATAATTTAGTGTTTGTTTTATATGACTGCTTGTTAATGCCTCAATTGTCTTTATTTCTAATGTCTTCTATTTGTGAAAATTCGTGCAATTCGTGTCTAGTAATTATCTATCTGCGCCCTCTGCAGCTTTCCAGAGTAATCAAGGTAAACTGCCTTCCATTCTGAATAGAATTCATAGACTGTCCAGCCGCCTTCGCGGTGTCCGTTTCCAGTTGCTTTTACTCCACCGAATGGCATGTGTGCTTCTGCTCCTATTGTTGCGCCGTTTATGTATGTAATCCCTGCTTTAATATCCCTCACTGCTCTGAAAGCATCGTTCACATCCTGAGTAAAAATACTCGATGATAAACCATATTCCGTATCATTAAGAATGTTTACACCATCATCAAGATCACTGCATTTAATCACGGAGAGAACCGGTCCAAAAATCTCTTCCTGCTCAATTCTCATACCGGGTTTTACATCGACAAATATTGTCGGTTTGTAAAACCATCCTTTTGAAAGGTCACCATCCTTAACATAATCTCCACCCGTTATCATCTTAGCTTTATCTTCGTTCAAACCTATTCGAACATATTCGTGCACCGTTTCTCTTTGTTCTTCACTGACACAGGGACCAACATCAACACCTTTATCGTTTCCATATCCTAGTTTTAACTTTTCTGCTCGTTCGACAAGCATGTCAACAAACTCATCGTGTATATCTTTGTGCAGTATCAGCCGTGATGTTGCTGTACACCTCTGCCCTGTCGTTCCGAAAGCTCCCCACAAAACAGCATCGATAGCAAGCTCCATATTGGCATCTGGCATTACGATCTGTGCATTTTTACCGCCGAGTTCAAGTGACACTCTCTTGAGATCACGCCCCCCAACTTCATTTATTCTCTTACCAACCGCCGTCGAACCTGTAAACGATATCAGGTCAACATCTTTATGCGGTAACATTGATTCACCAACAACTCTTCCGCTTCCGTGTACTATGTTTACAACACCGGGTATATACTCATTACCAAGAACTTCTTTCATTGCATCGTCAATTATTCTTACAAGCGAGTTAGCTGATTTGGGTGTTAACTGGGCAGGTTTAAACACAACTGTATTGCCGCACAAAAGAGCTGGAAAAATTTTCCACGTCGGTATAGCAATAGGGAAATTCCACGGTGTTATTATACCTGCAACACCTATTGGAACCCTGAAGCTCAAATTAAGTTTGTCTTTAAGCTCGCTGGGAGCATTGTGTGCAAAAAGCCTCCTTCCCTCAGAGGCAGCATAATAAGCCGTATCAATGCCTTCTTGCGTATCACCCAGAGTTTCTGCTTTTACTTTTCCCATTTCCCTCGTCATTTCATGTGCTAACTCATCTTTCTGCTCAACCATAACATCACCAACACGTTTAAGGACATCGCCTCTTTTGGGAGCCGGAATAAGACGCCACTTTTCGAATGCAGTTTTGGCTGCAGTAACCGCTTCATTTATATCATCCGCGTTCGAAGCAGGGAATAATCCGATTAGATCGCCCTCCCAATCAGCAGGATTTCTGTTTTCTGTTTTTTTGCCCGTTATTGAATCTTTCCAGATTCCATTAATAAGGTTTTTAAATTCTTCTGCCATGTAATTTCTTCTCCAATTTTATGTTATTTATTTTGCAAAATAAATATTAACTTTGATTTTATAAATTCAATAAGGTCTTCTAATCATTTTAAGTTTAATCAAAAAAAAATTATATAAATTAACAAAAGCAATTATGATAGTATTATTCATAATAATATTTAATATTTATAATTTTTCCTGCAAAAGTGACAACACAAATACAACTTATTTAAATCTCAACGATACAATAAAGAATGAACAAAGTGATACAAATTATTCCCTAACAGAAAATCAAAGAAAAATCTTATCCGGAGCAAAGAAAACAGTAGAAGATGCTGCAGATTATGACCTCACAATGGGGTACTATGTTTTAAAATATAAAGATGGGAAATATACCGGAAAGAAGGTATATCCCGGTGGTGACCTCGAACCAGATATCGGGGTTTGCACAGATGTGCTTGTACGGGCATTACGATATGCAGGGATAGTCGACCTTCAGGAAGCTATTCATGAAGATTTAAAAAACAATTGGAACGATTATCCGACTGAAAGATGGGGATCAAAGAAACCTGATTCCAATATCGATCACAGACGCATTATAAACCTTGAAATATGGTTTTCTAAATATTGGCAGGAGGAAGACTACGAACATTTTGAACCCGGTGATATTATCGTTTGGGATATGAACAGGGATGGCGCAAGCGATCATACGGGAATTGTTTCTGACAAGTTTGAGAATGGAAGATATTACGTCATACACAGCCACCCCGATCCTGGTTATACTGCCGAAGAAGACAAATTATTCAAATGGGAAATGACAGGACACTATCGAATTCAAGATTAGCTTCGAATGGGGAACCCGATTGAACCAAAAATATTTGGTGATTTTTAAATTTAAAAGCATTAACATTACGTTAATTACTTTACTAATAATTAAATAAAAACATTATGTGGAAACCTATTCTCATTGTATTACTATTTTCCCCAATACTATATTCACAAAATTACTTTGTCGGAGTTTCAGAAACAACAACGCACCAAAATGGTATTTTAAAATCGCAGACTGTATTAGTTCCTGAGGTTTATAATCATGATAAAACATTGAATACACCTTTTTATAATAATCCACCATTCAACATCAATAACAACACAACAACAAGATGGTCGTATACCGATCCAGCATCAATTGGATATCATTGTGCTGTTAGTAGTAATGGAAATTATAATGTCACGGGTTGGGATTTGAATTCCGAACGAGTCTCATTATACGGTAATTTGAATTCGGTACCGTACTGGGAGTTTTATTCAAACCCGCTGGTTTCAAATAATTATGTTGCTATTTCGGACACTGGCGGTGTTATAGCGGTTGGCTCACACAAAAACATTTACCTGTTTCACAACTCAAGTAATGTCCCTTTTTTCAACTTCGATCTTACAACTTTACCAGATACAGGAGTTGCCGGTCCTGTAGATATTACAAAGGATGGTTCGTTCCTGGTGGGTTGTGCGTACAGGTATGATTCAAGTACAATATTCGGATTTAACAGCGGTTCCAACGTTCCCGTATGGAGCTTTAAGGTGGTACCGAGCACCGGTGCAGCAAGAATATACGGAATTAAATTATCTGGAAATGACTCACTACTTATTGCAAATTCTTACGGTGTTTTTTATATACTAAATACTTTCACCGGGCAATTAATTTATGAGGGATTAATAAATCCAGTCAGCTCATCGGGAACACAAGCGGTGCAGGGAATCAATGGTGACGGCAGTATAATTGCAACAGTTAATTACAGGGGCTATATAAGAGTATTTCAGCGTTCTGGTTCAACCTATAACCTTCTCTGGCAGCACCAGGAACCACCCGGGACTTATTACAACTGGATGTATTCCGTTGATATAACATATAACGGGGATTTCATAGCCTGCGGAACCCTTAACTTTTTAACTTCATCAAGCTGGGATGGAAAAATAAAGGTTTTTAAAACTTCCACTGGAAGTACACCGGTATGGACATATGCAGGATGCGGCGATGCCGTAAATTCTGTCTCTTTCTCTAAAAGCGGAAACATATTAGCTGCTTCTTCCTGGGGTGCTTTTAATCATTCCACAGATGATTTTTATCTGTTTAAAACATACCTGGGCAATGTTCCGATCTTCACTATAAATACACCCGGATCATTTTTTTGGTGTAATACTTCTTCAGACGGACGAACCGTTGTTACAAGCGGTAAAGCTGTTCATGCCAGACAAATGGGTAGTGGGGGTTTGCTTTATAACATAAATGTAGATACAAATGATATTCCGGTTGCAGTTGGTAATAATCAAAACCTCAGTATATCTAAGTATAAACTGTGGCAGAATTATCCCAATCCTTTCAATCCCGAAACAATAATAAAATATGAGATATCTGAAATAGGTCACGTAACTCTAAAAGTCTATAACTCACTGGGAAAAACCATAACAACACTTATCAATAAGATCCAAAACAAAGGGAGCTATGAGGTGAAATTCAATGGGGCTAATCTTACGAATGGTATATACTTTTATCAACTTGAAACAAAAAGTGGATTACTAACTAAAAAAATGATACTTTTAAAATAGATAACAAAATGGGCAGGAATATTTTAATTTCTGCCCTCTATTTCTTACTTAAATAGAATTAATAAAAGAACTATAAACCTAAAATCTGAATAGCGAGACCACTCATAAAAATCGCAGCACCCGCTAACGCATGCATGTATCTTTCCAGTTTACTCACCGAAACAAAGCTTATACCCCAGGATGCTAACATTACAAGTGTTATCATCGTAGAAATTGTAACCAAACCAAACACGGACGCAACAACGAAAACTCCATAAGTGTTTTCCTTTGCCGCTGGATACATAAGTAGTGGGATCAAGGGTTCACAGGGGCCGAAAATGAAAATAGTAAATAAAATCCAGGGTGTAATGTTTTTCTTTTCCGTGTTTTCATGCGAGTGTAAATGTCCTTCCTTGTGTTTATGAACATGCGTATGCTGTTCACCGCTTTCATGAACATGAAAGTGTGTGTGGGGTTTGTTACGAATTGCCCTTTTAAGTCCCCAAGCAAAATATGCTAAGCCAAATGCAATAAACATCCATGCAGCTATTTCACCCCTAAATGATTCTATTGCTACGATATTTGAAATCGCAACACCCGCAGCAACACCAATTAATCCCAAAACAACAGAACCAATAATATGGCCGAAGCCGCACAGCGTTGTAATCCAAAGTGTCCTCCGCTGTGACCAATTACGAGCCTTTGACATAACTATAAACGGAAGATAATGATCAGGTCCAAACAATGTATGTAAAAAGCCGATCGATGCTGCTGCGATAGATAGTATTATTATTTCTTCAGACATTATAGTATATTTTAGCAACTACTTTAAAAACCTGTTACTCAAACATATCCTCTTCTCTCTCAAGCATTAATATTGAGTGTTGAGAAACTATATAATACTTCTCGCCCTCATATAAAACCTCCACTGCCCCTTTTTGAAGATAAATTGCCAGGTCCCCTTCTCGTGCTTGAAGGGGTATGTAGTTAATCTTGTCATCAATTTTCTTCCATGGTTCATCAATATCCTCCGAGGGTAAAGGTATCGGGTAGCCCGGTCCTACCTTCATTACATAACCGCTTTGCACAACTTCTTTTTCCTGTACTCCAGGGGGAAGATACAATCCGCTTTTTGTTTTTTCGCTGAGTGATTTCGGTTGAATTAGAACCCTATCTCCAACAATTAATATTTTTTCCAGTTTTTTTCCCATAAACATATAATTTCTTTGAAACTAATTCGGTTCTTGAGAACAAATCAATCTAAAGATTTTAATTGTAAAATTAAGTTCAATTA
This sequence comes from uncultured Ignavibacteriaceae bacterium, assembly GCA_964472195.1. Taxonomy (GTDB): domain Bacteria; phylum Bacteroidota; class Ignavibacteria; order Tepidaquicellales; family Tepidaquicellaceae; genus BS750m-G4. The sequence goes on from CAYYJH010000078.1 coordinate 6,504, forward strand.
TTTGGAAAAATACCTTTCGTTCATCCTTTAGAACGCATCCCTACTTACTTTCCATTGACTCAACGCCAGTCCAATCACTCGTTACACCTCGCACCATAAAATTAGCGCAATGTTCAAGGTAAAGTTGTGCAGCTCTATCACTTGGATTCATATCCACAACTTTTTTGAAAAACACCGAAGCGTCTGCGAATTTCTTGGTAAAATATAATCTTAGACCTTCTTCAAAATCAGCTCCTGTTCTAACCTTCAACCGGATTATTTCCTGTGAATCACCATCAAAAACCTCATACACTAAAATTGTATCCTTCTTGCCTTTAACTTTTACTTTTCCTAGAAATCTGTAATTATATTTATTTGGCTCATCTAAAAATGATAAAGTCGTCTCACTGATTATAATCGATGAACCGTAGAATTTCGATAACCCTTCCATTCTAGATGCCGTATTAACAGAATCGGAAACAACTCCGGTATCCAACCTGAGTTCATCACCTATTATTCCAAGCATTAAAGTACCTGTATGCAATCCAATCCCTAAACTTACAGGTTCACGTCCTTTGTTCTTGCGGGAAGCATTATATCTTGAAATTTCTTTTTGTATTTCAATAGAGGTTTTCACAGCTTCTTCTGCTTTTCCTAGAAATAACGCCATTATACCATCACCATAATACTGGTTAACAAACCCATTGTTTTTCTTTATAACGGGACCAACACGCCTTAAGTATGCATTTAGAAAATCAAAATTATCTTTCGGTGTCATAGTCTCCGACAATGTTGTATAAGATCGTATATCAGAGAAAAAGATTGTTACATCCTTCTGAACTTGGTCTCCTAATTTTACATCAACTATTGATTCATGACCCAATGAACGAAGGAATTCGTGGGGAACAAATCTTTCGTAAGAGGAATTAATCTTCAGCAAATTTAAATGTGTCTTAATTCGGGCTAAAAACTCATTCTTAGAAAATGGTTTTGCAAGATAATCATTTGCGCCATATGAAAAACCCTCCACCAAATCTGAAACCTGATTCTTCGCTGTTATCATGATTACCGGTAATTCACTGGGAAGATACTTTTCTCGTATTCTCTTGCAAACCTCATATCCAGACATCCTTGGCATCATAATATCCAATAAAATTAAATCGAACCTTTGAGTTCCCTCAATAACTTTAAGTGCATCTTCGCCATTATAAGCAGTAGTAATATTATAATTATCAAAAGACAGGTGATTAGCTAACACCTGCTGATTGACAGGATCATCGTCAACTATCAGTATATTGAATTCCCCTTTTTTATCCAGGAATTCTTTTGGGATGGAAGTATCAATTTCTTCAATAACTTTAACTCTTGAAACTTCTTGTTTTTTACTTTTCACTTCTACCTTGTCTTTAGCTTTAGGAATAGTAAATGTAAAAACCGAGCCTTTTCCCATTTCAGAATCGACGTTTATTGAACCACCATGCAATTCAACAAGTTGCTTCGTAATTGCCAATCCCAGTCCCGTTCCCCCGTATTCTCTCGAAGTCGAAGCATCTACTTGCTCAAACGATTTAAATATGTCTCCTTTCCTATCCTTTGGAATTCCGATTCCTGTATCCGAAACTGATACCATTATCATATTATTAGCTTCCTTAGCATTAACAACAATCTCTCCAGACTTTGTGAATTTTATTGCATTACCTATCAGGTTGTGCATTATTTGCTGTAAACGGTTTTCATCAGCATTTACAGGCGGTAACTCTTTCCGTATTTTATTCTTTAACCTTAAATCTTTTCCTGAAACCAGCGGCTCACTTATTTTTAATACTATATCGGTCAATGATTTCATATCAACAGGTCCTAAATTAAGCTCTAAATCTCGTATCTTGAGTTTCGAAAAATCAAGAATGCTGTTTACAAGACTTGTAAGTCTTTTGCCTGAAGAAATGATCATTGAGAGATTTGAATACATTTTTTTTGTAGGTGCGCCGGCAACACCATCATGAAGTGATTCAGCAATTCCAATGATACCATTAAGCGGTGTTCTAAGTTCGTGTGAAATGTTCGCTAAAAACTCATCCTTCAATTTATCCACACGCCTTAGTTGTTCACTAACTGAACGTTCCCTTTCCATTTTCTTTGACTGTATTCTTGTATAACCATATACAATTAAAACAAAAAGTAGCGCATAAAGGCCATACGCCCACCACGTCTGATACCAGGGTGGTTTTATTGTTATAGTTAAAGATGTACCCGCTTCATTCCAAACACCGTCATTGTTTGAACCCTTAACATGAAAAACATATTCGTCCGGGTCCAGATTTGTATAGGTTACAGACCTCCTTGTTCCTGAATATATCCACTCTTTGTCAAAACCATCTAACTTATACATGTATTGGTTTTTCCCGGTTAATATATAATTCAGAGCTGCAAACTCAATTGTAAACACATTTTTTTTGTAGGGTAGTTTTATTTCATCTGTTTCTGATACGCTTTCAGTAAGTGGTGAACGGAAAAAAACTTTTTCTACACTCTCAACGCCCTCAACCCCTTCTGTCACTCCTTCCATAACTTCCTCAACCATACTACCACCTATCGGGACAGATTTATAAAATATCTGAAAGTCAGTAATTACAACTGGAGGTACAAATTGATTTATTTTAATCCTGTCAGGGTAAAATGAATTTAAACCTCCCGCCCCCCCAAAGAACAGCTCGCCATTTTTGCTTTTAAAATATGCTCCCTGATTGAATTTATTCCCCTGTAATCCATCATTTATATTATAAAACCTAAACGATGGGTGACCTAATCTTTTACCGGATGAAGGATCAAACTTCGTTATTCCCTTAGCTGTACTAATCCAGAGACACCCTTGCCCATCCCCAAGTATTCCGAAAACGTTGTTATTCGGTAGACCATCCTTTTCGTCCAGGGTGGAAAACGTTTCTGTATCCCTATTAAACTTATTAAGTCCACCCTTCGTACCCACCCAAATTATACCTGAAACATCCTCATAAAATGACAAGATGACATTGTTGCTTATACTATTTATTTTATTACCAGTATGTTTATAAACAGTAAATTTTTTCTTCTCATTGTCAAATTCATTTAATCCTCCTTCTGTACCGATCCAGATAACCCCAAGGTGATCCCGATATATAGTATTAACTACATTATTACTTAGGCTGTAGGGATCGTTCTGATTATTAACATAATGAATAAATTCACCTGTAGTTTTGTTAAACCTGTTTAATCCTTTATCGGTACCAACCCAAAGATTGCCGGCTCCATCTTCACAAATACAGTTAATAACATCTCCACTAATACTTTTTACGTCATCCGAATCGTTAGTGTAATAACTAAAACTTCCTGTGAGTTTATTGAATTTATTTAAACCTCCCCCTCTCGTTCCCACCCAGAGAATTCCAGAGCGATCTATGAGCAAAGAACTAACTAAGTTATTACTTAAACTTCCATCCTTACTTTTATTATTTTTATAGTGTGTAAATTTATTTCTCACTCTGTCATATTTGTTTAAACCTGCTTCTGTTCCTATCCAGATTATACCATTGTTATCAGAACAAATTGCTGTTACAAAGTTATGACTAAGACTGTTAGCATCGTTAGGATCATTTTTATAAAGTACAAAATTATCATCTTCCATTTCCAATTTATTAACTCCGCTACCATCCGTACCTATCCAGAGAACCCCGGAGCGATCTACAAATATTGTATTTATAATATCATTACTTAAACTTGTCCGGATACCCGGGATATTTTTTAATGTTGAGAACATTCCAAGTTTCACATCAAATTTGTTTAATCCATGCATTGTGCCAATCCAGAGAACTCCTTTACGAGCTTCAACTATTGAATTAACTATATTACTGCTAAGACTTTCGGGATCGTTCGGACTTGATATGTAGTGTATAAATTTACCTGTTTTCGTGTCCAACTTATTCAACCCACCCCCTTCAGTACCAGTCCACAGAGTACCCGAACTATCTTCGTAAATTACACTGATAGAATTATTGCTTAAGCTTTTAATGTTCTCCTCTTCGTGCTTGTAATAAAAAAATTTTTCAGTATCCCTGTTAAATTTATTTAGTCCACCATTCTTTGTTCCAATCCACAGAATGCCCGATCTGTCTTCATAAATAACTCTAACGAAATTATCACTTAAGCTTCTTGAATCTCCTATCTCATGTATATAACGCTTAAATTGTTCCTGCTTAATTCCAAGTATATCATCTTTAACTTTATTGAGTTTGTTTAAGCCGCCACCCTCTGTTCCTAACCATAATGTACCCGCATGATCTTCATAAATGCATGTTACAATGTTACTGCTGAGGCTATTTATATTCCCACTATCATTCTTATAATTTATGAATTCTTCTTTCTTTCTATTAAACTTGTTAAGACCTCCGCCCTTCGTTCCAATCCAAAGTGTACCATCTCTATCTTCATAAATAGACAGTATATAATTATTGCTAAGAGTGTTTGTATTTTCCTCATCATATTTAAAAATTTTAAATGAGTAACCATCAAACCTGTTCAATCCATCCTCTGTCCCAAACCACATAAATCCCCTGCTGTCTTGAAGAATACAGGTAACAACACTTTGGGAAAGCCCTTGTTCAAGTGAGATTTGTGTAAATCTCCTTTCAATGTCCTGCACATCACGGATATCATTCTGAGAATACAGGTTTAAAGATATAACAAGTAAATAAAAAATTACTAGAATGGCTATGTTCATAACAAAAATGATAAACTTCCACGGGAATAGAAGTTTTAATGATTTCAAGAATTCATTCATTTTGCTTTTCTCCCATTCTAAAAGCACAAATGAAAATATACGGATTATTATTCGAAAATATTATTTAGAGCATTGGTTAAATTTAACTATTTACCATATCATTTCAAAGCACCTTCTTTCCCTGCGATTCTTCTGATTACCCCAAGTTGACCTGCATGGTAAGCTTCGTGAAAAGAAAGTCCTGTTATGTTCTTAAGTTTTTCTTTATCGGTACTTATATCCGCATCCGGCAAAATCTTCATTATTTTTTCCTGTGACTCGTTGAACAATTTCAGAAGTTCATCTTTATCTATAGCATCTTCCTCTTTTATCGGTGGGGCCCCTTGTGAATACAGATTATTCATTTTCTCGTCACACACAGGTTTAATCCCTAAGGATTCAAGCAATGAATCTCTCGTAACAACAATATGACCAAGAACCATATTCATACAATTCCCACCAGCGGGTGATGATATTAGACTATCCCGGTGTGATACATCCTTTAAATTCTCATTGATGACATAGTGATTGTAATTGAAAATAGTAGTTAACTCAAAGTTTTTCATGATAGATTATATTTGTTTAAAGTTATTAAGTTAATCGCTGCTCAATTTTAAACTCATGGTAAACCCGGGAAAGACTCTACAAATTGTATCTTAACATCCGGAAAAGATTCAACAAATTGAACTTTAAGGTCCGGGAAGCTTTCCACAAATTCCCATTCCCCACAATCATCGGGGAAAGACTCCACAACCTTTACTTTCAAATCAGGAAAGGATTCAACAGCCTGAACTTTTATGTCAGGGAAGGACTCGACAATTGCCACCTTACCATATAATTTATACCCATTGTATGTACAATCTTCGATATCAATATCCCTGCCTTTCTCTGTTTTATGTCCACCCAACATAACACACCCTAAAAATACTAATAAAACAAAAATCGGAATAAGCTTAATCATATGTTTAAATACTATCTTGCTCATATTGTTTATATATAAGTATGGTTTATAAAAAAGTTCAAAGCAGAAAATTCTAATCTTTCAGAAATACTTTAATAATATCACTTAGCCTGAGCGGATACTGGAACATTAATCCATGACCTGCATTTTCAAATTGAATCAGCCAGGCACTCTTTATTTTCTTAGACATTACAAATGAATTCTCTGGTGGAATAACTATATCCTTAGAACCTGTGATAATTAGAGCGGATTTATTTATTTTTTTTAGACGAGAGCAATTACCTTTCCATTTCCTAAGAGCAATTCCCTGTTTCTGGATGTTCTTTATGTGCGGTTTCCTCTTTATATTTGAATAAATCCAACTCATATCTCCCTGCTCTTCCAAATACTCGGCAGGGAAAAGAAGCTTTATAAATCTTTCTCCAATTTCTTGAAGCGTACCGGATGTATCCGTAAGCTTATTTAAAACCTCTTGTGATGTTTTCACCGATTCTTTTCCACGACAATTTCCCGAAAGCATAATTAGTTTATTAACCTTATCGGGATATTTCATCACAACCTCTTGTGTAATGTAGGTTCCCATAGACCAGCCCAGGATATGTGCTCTTTCAATTCCAAGTGCACCAAGAAGATTCTTTGTGTCTTCCGCAAAAAGTTCTATTGTAAATTCCCTTTCTGATGTCGTCGAACCACCTATCCCCCGGTTATCAAAAATAATCACCCTAAATGATTTAGAAAGCGCCATGATTAACTTTTCGGACCAGAACTCCTTCTCACCGCTATATCCCATTACCATAACTATTGGATACCCGCTACCATACTCACAATATGAAACATCAATATCTCCGATGTTAATTATTTGTTCATTAATGTTTTTCATTTCAAAATTATTGTCTTAAACGATCTA
>CAYYJH010000079.1:0-13064 GCA_964472195.1 uncultured Ignavibacteriaceae bacterium
TCCTGATGGATGAATACTCTCACGTCTCATCAGAGTCTCCCGCTCCGGAGCAAAGTCCCCCTATGGGGAAGGAGCCCCTTTGGGGAAGGGGACTCTGATGTATAAATAATAATTCGCAGAGTCCTCTCTGCGAGAGAGACTCTACTCGAACAAAAAGTATTGTGCTGTTTTGTGCCTTCGTGTCTTCCCCTAAAGGGATCCCTACGGGAGTGGCATAATAAATTTTGAACTCACATCCTCTCAGGTGCAAAAATCCCAATTATATCAAAACCATTCTTTAGGACTTGTTTAGCAGCGAGGCAAATCTGTAGGCGGGACTTTGAAGTTTCTTTATCTTCGAGGTTAAGCACCCTGTTATTGTGATAGAATCTATGGAAACTTTCTGCAACAGAGTTTAGATATGTGATTAACTTGTGAGGTTCAAAGGTACTAGCCGTAGTTAAAACTTCATCAGGAAATCTCGACAACACTTTAAGTAATTTTATCTCTTCTTCAGTTTTAATGAGTTCCAGTTTGATATTGTCCGCTTCGATATTTTTGAAGTTGGGAAAGTTTTCTTTAGCATTCCTTAATATACCGCAGATTCGGGCATGTGCATATTGAAGATAGTAGACGGGATTTTTTTCTGTTTTATCTTTTGCAAGTTCGATATCAAAATCAAGTTGTGTGTTAGCACTTCTCATGACGAAGAAAAATTGTGTTGCATCCACTCCGACATCTTCGATAAGGTCATCGAGATAGTAAACATCGTCACTACGTTTGCTCATTTTAACAGACTCTTCACCTTTTTTAAATGTAACCATTTGGTGAATGATGACTTTAATGTTACTTACATCGTACCCGGCTGATTCAACCCCATACAAAACCTCTTTATAAGTATCACTGTGGTCAGAACCAAAGATATCGAGAATTAAATCGTAACCTCTTTTGATTTTGTCGATGTGGTATGCCATATCGGGCAGGCGGTAAGTGGGTTCACCGGTTGCTTTTACAATTACTTTATCCTTTGTAAAACCTTTACCCGAATCCATTTTAAACCATACTGCTCCATCTTTTTCATAAGATATATTTTTCTCCTTGAACAGTTTAAGCAGGTTGTCTATTTCCATTCTATCGTATAAAGCTGTCTCATTGAAAAAGATATCATGTTGAATGCCAAGCTTTTTTAAAGTATGCTTAATGTTTTCGAAATTATATACTTCACCTTCGGATTTAAATATGCTTAATTCATCTGTATCTATAAACTTGTCCCCATGTTTATCAAAAATTGTTTTAGCAATATCTTTAATATAATCTCCAGCATAACCATCTTCGGGAAAAGGATAATCCGGGTTTACGATCTGGTTGTACCTTGCTTTAATTGATGAAGCAAGGTTTGTCATTTGATTTCCTGCATCGTTGTAATAATACTCTCGTGTTACAACATAACCTACACATTCCAATAAGTTTGCGATAGCTTTACCGAGACAGACATGTCTTCCGTGTCCTGCATGAAGCGGTCCGGTTGGATTAGCACTTACCCATTCTATGTTTGCTGTTTTATTTTTATTTAAATCTGATTTACCATATTCAGATTTCTTTTGCAGAATTATCTTAAGACTGTCTTTATAAAAATTATCAGAAATATAAAAATTTATGAAACCAGCTCCGGCTATTTCGATCTTTTCTATAAGATTTTTATCATAAGCCAAATTTTCTATTACTTCTTTTGCAATATCTCGTGGATTCTTTTTAAAATCTTTTGCTAAGGTAAATGCAAGGTTTGTAGAAAGATCACCGAATTTTTCCTCTTTTGGTTTTTCAATTATCATTTCTTTAGTATCAAAACCAATTTTTATAAGGGCTGCATTTACTATTTTGTTTATGTAATTAATCATAAGCTTTTCGTGAAAAAAAACGGTGGGTGTTTAGTTTTTAATCCAGTTGTTTTTCCTGTACCAGTCTATGGTTTTTGCAAAACTTTCTTCAAGCGTGTATTTTTCTTTAAATCCCAATTCATCTTTCGCTTTTTGGTTTGTGCATACCCATCTCTCGCGTGTTATGTCTTTACACTTTTCAACATTAAGTGTGGCAGCGTTTTTCGAAAAGGTTGATAAGAATTGAGAGATATATCCAACGCTGAAAACGACGGAGTGGGGGATTTTAATTTTTAGAGCTTTCTTTCCTAACAGTTTAGAAGTAATGTTTCCTATGTCATTCCAATTGTATGCTTTATCCGATGAAATAAAATATATTTCACCGCTATTGTTGGATTTTTCGGCAGCAAGTATTATTCCGTTAATAAGGTCTTCAACATAAATTAAACTCAGATATTTTTCTTTAAAACCAATTACGCTATTTAGACCTTTTGAGAAGGTTTGAAAGTAAACGAGAATTTCCGTGTCTCTTGGACCAAAAACTGCTGGGGGACGAATGATTACTACTGGAAGTTTATCTCTGTATTTTAAAACTTCTTGTTCAGCTTTATATTTTGCTATACCATAATTAGTAATTGGTTTAGGGATATAATTTTCGTCAATTGCTTTTTCATTGTGTGTTGGACCACAAACAGCTAGCGATGAAATATGAACAAATTTTTTAAGTCCTGGTCTGACTGTATAAGTAATTTCGATTAAATTTTTTGTCGCAAGATAGTTTCCTTTTTCGTAACCCTCCTTTTTTTTCGATTTCAATACTCCTGCAACGTGGAATACATAATCCATATCTTTGATCGTTTTTTCAAGAACATCGTTTGAGAATAGATCACCATTTACATAATTAACGTTTTTACCTTCCAGCCATCTTGTATTCGAGGTTTTCCTCTTTAAACAATAAACTTCGAAACCTTCTTCCAGGAGCCTATCAACAAGGTGACTTCCAACAAAACCGGTTGCACCGGTTACAAATGCTTTCATAGAGTATTAAGTTATCAAATTTTAACATAGAAGTTATATATAATTATTAGTATTTTCTATTTTAAAATTTTTTCACACTATATTTCGTTTTTATAATTAATCGTACATTAAATAAATGGATTTATTTGATAAATGTTACAGTTTCACAAGAGCAGATGAAGTAAAAGCTGCTGGTTTCTATCCATATTTCAGAGCAATTGAAGCAAACGAAGGTCCTGTTGTTGAGATTGAAGGCAGGGAGGTTATCATGGCAGGCTCTAATAATTATCATGGATTAACCACACATCCAAAAGTTAAAGAAGCTGCTTTAGAAGCCGTAAAGAAATACGGAACTGGCTGTTCGGGTTCGAGATATTTAACTGGAACATTAGATCTTCACATTAAATTAGAAGAGAAGTTAGCAGATTTTCTTGGTAAAGAATCCGTTCTGTTATTCTCTACTGGATACCAGACTGCTCAAGGTATAATTCCAACTATAGTTACCAAAGGTGAATATATTATATCCGATAAAGACAATCACGCTTGCATAGTAGCAGCAAATATGATGGCGAAGGGTGCTTTTGCCGAGTTTAGAAGATACAAACACAACGATATGGCAGACCTCGAGAGAATTTTGAAATCAATTCCAACTGAAGCTTCAAAATTAGTTGCTTCTGATGGTGTGTTTTCAACAACTGGAGAAATAGTTGATTTACCTAATCTTGTTAAAATCTGTAAAAAATATAATGCAAAGATTATGATAGACGATGCCCACTCTACTGGTGTAATTGGGAAAGGTGGTAGAGGGACGCCATCAGAATTTGGTTTAGATAATGAAGTTGATCTTATTATGGGAACATTTTCAAAAACATTTTCATCTCTTGGTGGCTTCGTCGGTTCCGAGAAAGCTGTAATTAATTTTATAAAACATCACTCTCCAGCTTTAATATTTTCAGCCTCTCCAACTCCTTCATCAGTTGCAGCTGCTGAAGCTGCTTTAGATATCTTGCGTGCTGAACCAGAAAGAATTCACAAACTGATTAGCAATTCTGACAAAATGAGAGAAGGATTTAGAAATATGGGATTTAAGATTATTGGTGGTAGGACAGCAATAGTTCCTGTTATTTTAGGAGATGACATATTAGTGTTTAAATTCTGGAGGAAGCTCTTCGATGCAGGTATATTCGTAAATGCTTTTATTTCACCCGGCGTTCCGCCGAGCATGGCAATGTTAAGAACTTCATTTATGGCAACCCATGAAGATAAGCATTTGAATAAAATACTCGAAGTGTTTGGCGATATTGGAAGAGAAATGAAAATAATAGATTAATTTTTAATTTTAACATCAATATATGCTAAAATACTTTTGCCTGCTGTTGCTAACACTTATGATCATATCTTGCGGTGATGACACGAAAAATGATACTGAAACTACAGATAAGGATGAAGGTGACACAATTTCTCTCTCACCCGAAGAACTCTTTAGCTCTACATTACTTGAAGATATTTTGCAATCCGGTGAAGATGAAGATCTAAAGAACTACCTTGAAGAAGAAATCTATCCCATAGTTTCAAATTCTACAAAAGTAACCTTAGACAGAATTTCAGCCTCTTTATATTTATTAACGTATGACGAGAATGGAGTTCAGAAAAATTTTATCTTACAGAAATTCTATAATCCCAGCAATCTGGAAATGTATTTTGAAAAAATCGAAACAGAAACAAACGCTGTGGATCAATATTTCAAATAGAAAGAAAGAGCAATGAATAAGATAGTTGCTGTTATTGGTATGTGTGGTTCGGGAAAATCTGAAGTTGTAAAATATTTTGTAGATAAAGGATACCAGAAGATTTATTTCGGAGACGTTGTTTTGAATGAAATTAAATCTAAGGGACTCGATGTAAATGAGGTCTCCGAACGGAAAATTCGGGAAGAGCTGAGGGATAGGTATGGGATGGGTGCAATGGCAATGAAAAGTATTGATAAGATCAGGGAGTATTATATGAAAGGAAATGTTGTTATCGAAAGCCTCTATTCATGGCAGGAATTTAAAATAATAAAGAACGAATTCGGCGACAGGTTTAAACTACTTGCAGTTTACACAACAAAAAATCTAAGATATAATCGGCTAAAGCAAAGGGAAGTAAGACCATTAACATATGCTGAGGCTGTATCGAGAGACGTAAGCGAAATTGAAAACCTTGACAAGGGCGGTCCCATAGCTTATGCAGATTACCTTTTGGTGAACGATTCAACTGTAGATGATTTATATAACCAACTTGAAAAGATCGCATGAAGAGAAAAGATTACATAACCTGGGATGAATATTTCATGGGTATTGCTTTGCTTTCTGCAAAAAGGAGCAAAGACCCTAATACCCAGGTTGGTGCTTGTATCGTAAATCAATTCAATAAAATTGTAGGGATAGGTTATAACGGTTTTCCGATTGGATGTTCTGACGATGAGCTGCCATGGAAAAGAGAAGCAAATGAAATTAATAAAACAAAATATCCATATGTTGTTCATGCAGAAGCGAATGCGATTTTAAATTCAACTAAAGACCTTCACGGTGCACGAATGTATGTGGGTTTGTTTCCATGTAACGAGTGTGCGAAGTTGATTATTCAATCGGGTATTAGCGAGATAATATTTTTATCGGATAAGTATAAGAATACTGATAGTCATAAGGCTTCTAAACGAATGTTCAAAATGTCGGGGGTTAAAAGCAGGCAATTGAAAGTTAAGATTAATAAAATCGGACTTGATTTTGATAGAGTTGATTAATTAATTTTGTAAAAGTTCTTTATATAATATTTTTGGTATCCAGTTTTTTAAAAATGGATTAAAGGGAATCCGGTTAAATACCGGAACTGTCCACGCAACTGTAAAAGAGAAGAACGATTCACTCTGATGTCACTTTCAGCTAAAGGCAGATGGGAAGGCGTATCGCGAAAAGCTCTTAAGTCAGGAGACCTGCCAGAAATATTAATTCACAATCTTCGTGGGAAAGACAAATGAATTATTAAGAAACTCCTCATTTCTTTTTAATCATGTTTCGTTTTACGAAGGTTGAAAGAGATGAGGAGTTTTTTTATTTATTAAATCAAATATGGATATAGGACCATTAAAAAATATTTTATTGAGAAGTTCACTCATACTCTATCTTTTAACAAATGTGAACGTAAGTTTTTCACAGGATGATAGTGTTAAATATTCAACGGATGAAATTATCATTACCGGTACAAGATTATACACAGATATTTATTCATCACCTTCGAAAATCGATGTCTTCGATAGTGAACAAATTCAAAACAGGAATGGTGAAAGGTTATCCGATATTCTTCAAATGGCAGGAGAAGTTTACATAAAATCATACGGAGGAAATTCGTCTTTAAAAACAATCTCATACAATGGATTAACTCAGGAAAATATTTTAATTTTGTTGGACGGAGTTAGAATGAATTCGTTTCAAAATTCACAGATAGACCTTTCGCTAATCAATAAAGATAATATAGAAAGGGTTGAAGTAATAAACAATGGTCACAGTTCCGTTTACGGTTCTGATGCTTCGGGTGGAGTTGTGAACGTTGTTACAAAAAGTAATTATCCTTTTGAAAGTGATTTTAGTATAAATATTTTGAATCAATACGGTTCCTTTGGGTATAAGAAACTCTTCTTAAATGCTTCGAAGAAAATAGACAGGTTAACAGTCGGGTTTAAATATGCAAACGAATCATCGAAGGATGACTTTGATTATTATTATTTTAACGGTGTATCGGAAATAATGAAGAGCAGGGAGAATTCTGATTACGGATTCACAAATTATACTTTCACTGCACAGTTCCCCTTAAGTGAAAAAGAAAAAATTAATTTCTATTCTGACTATTTAGAAAATGAAAGATCAATACCGGGTATAGAAACAGGTTCGCCCTCATCAGACACTAAACAATTCGATAGAAATTGGAATAACGTCTTGACGTATGAAAATACTATTGGTCATAACTTTAATATCAAGAGTAGTTTTAATTTTCAGAATAACCTGATGAATTATAATAATGGTACAATCACAAACAGTTATTACAAAAATCTTGTGTACACAAGTAATTCACAATTAAATTTTAATACTAAAAAAATTAAAACTTCTGTTGGTTATGATTTAAGCTATGCTAAGCTAAAGAGCAACGAAGTTGAAGACAATGCGAAACGAATACAAACAGGAATATATTTACTCTCTGAGATACAATTATTCTCGAATGGTAGTTTAAAGATTTATCCTTCTATTAGATTTGATAACTACTCTGATGTAAACAAAAATTATCTCTCATCGAACTTAGGTTTAAATTACAAGCCATTCCATAGTATTAAACTTCATTTCAGAACAAGTATAGGAAATAATTTAAGGACACCAACATTTAATGAGCTATACTGGAAGAATTCAGGTAACAAAGAGCTAAATTCAGAGAGGTCGATAAATTTCGATGCCGGTTTGATTTATAATTTCGAGTTTATTTCTAATAATACACTCGACCTATCATACACTTATATAAATTCCAGGGATAAAATTATCTGGAGACCGACTTCTAACGGATTATGGCTGCCGGCTAATCTTGCAAGTTCAAGATCGGATGTTCTTTCCGTTGATTTGAATTTAGACAAATCGTTTTCGAAAGATGTATATTCTTCTATAATTCTCAAGTATGCATATACCTCTTCTGTTAATAAAAACAGTGAGTATCCTGACGATCTTTCATTTAATAAACAGATATTTTACGTACCGAAAAATAATTTTAAAGTAAATATTAGTTTGTTTGTTAAAAATGTTGGTATGAACTTATTTTATGATCTCATTGGAAAAAGGTATACCAATTTTGAAAATACGAGTTATCTTCCGGCAACAGAATTACTCGATGGTAATATCTTCATAAATTTTGAGATGTTCGAGATAGATATTCAAACAAAGTTCGAGGTGAACAATATTTTGAATAAAAATTATCAATTGGTTTCAGGATACCCGATGCCTTTACGGAATTATAAACTGGGTTTTTCATTAACATATTAACAATTTTAAAATGTTAAAAAGCAAAAATAAGATAACTTCAGGAATAGGCGGTGGTAAACTCAAAGAAAAAATGATAGCCACTATTAAGAGTTATAAAAAATTATCAGATGAAGATAAAAACTGTTTTCATATCTATTACGGATATGGGAAAGGAAAGACAACCAGTGCTGTCGGTCTCGCAATAAGAGCTTTGGGGGCGGAGAAAAGAGTCGCTATAGTTCAATTTGATAAAGGATACGATGGGAAGAATGAGCACTATTCTGAAAGGAATGTGCTAAGAGAATTGATCAAATTGGATTATCCATTAGAACTTTATACTACCGGTTGCGAGAGAATGTTAAAAGATGGAACATTTAGATTTAAGAATGAAGAAAGAGATTTGCAGGATGCGAGGAAGGGTTTTATGATTGCAAAAAAATTAATCCTGAAAGGTAAACAGGATCTATTGATACTCGATGAAGCGATTGCTGCTGTTACATATAATTTATTGAAAAAGAAAGATATTGAAGAACTCATTTCACTGTATAAAAAAAATAAGAGGTTTGAACTTGTAATGACGGGACATAAACTGTGGAAAGGTCTTGCGGAGAAAGCTGACCTCGTAACAGAGATGAAAAAGATCAAGCACTATTTTGATAAAGGTATTCCAGCAAGAGAGGGGATTGAGTTTTAATAATGTTGAATGACAAATGCTTAATGTAAAATTATTTTAAAAAACTATTTTCTATAGATTACTTCAATATGAAAAATACTCTCCATTTTATTTGTCTTTTAGTTTTAACTATAATATCGCTTTCAGGCTGCACAAGAGAGGAGATAATAATACCAGAACCTCCCGTTGTACTCACAACGAACGGTGCTTACATTTTATCGGAAGGAGGAGTGAATCCCGGGTCGTCAAAACTTTCGTTTTATAGTATTACAAAGGACTCGTTTTATACGAATATTTTTTCATCCGGTATCCTGGGTTTATTTCCCAGTGGTCTTATATTTAAAAGCAACAATTTATTTTTAACGGAACAGGGAAACTTTGGTTCAGCGGGAAAAATCTATAAGCTCGATACAAATGGTTCTATGTTATTGTCACAGGTTGTCGGAACAAATCCTTATTCCTTAGCAGCGGCTAATAATAAAATTTATATTTCAAATGGACCCGCAGGTAATGTTTCTGTTGTTGATATGAATAGTCTTTCCTTTGTGAGAAACATCAGGGTTGGTGTATACCCGCAGGAGATCATGGCAATTGGTAATAAAATATTTGTTTGCAATACAAGTTTGTTCGGAGGTGCCCAGGATTCAACCGTGTCTGTTATAGACGCAACTACCGATAATGTGGTAAAGACTATTATTGTTCAAAAAGATCCTTCTTCGCTGGCAATAACAAACGATAATAAATTACTTGTCGGATGTCCCGGGCAATTCGGTTATGTTTATTTAATCGACCCGGGTTCTTACAACAAATTAGATTCATTCTTGTCAATCGATGGTTTCGGGAAGGATATAGCTGTCGACAGTGAGAGTGATGATATTTTTTTTATTTCTAATTCGAATAACATTACAAAAATTAATCTCGTTAGCAGGGTAAGTTCAATTTTATTAGCAAATCCAAGCCCAGCCTCCGTTTTGTTTTACGGTTATAACTATGAATCAGTGAATAAAAAACACTATGTATGTGATGCGAAAAACTTTGCGGTTGCTGGAAGCTTAAATATCTATAATGAAATTGGAGCATTAGAAAAAATCTACACGACAGGAATTGCTCCAAGAAGAATTGTCTTTAAAATAGATTGATATACGCGTACCACGAAATAAATTTTAAATATCACTAAGTATAATTATCTTTATCCATGATTGAATTTAAAGATAAAGATTCGAATAAAGAAATAACAGTATCGGATTATCCTGCCAGCAGCAAACTTATCGGTGAAGAAACTGAAACCGGTGATCTCAAGATATTCATTAATGAATACACTTTATCCGAAATAGATTCCTTTTTATCGAGTGATGTTGAAATAGAATTGGGCGGAGTTTTATTAGGAAGTGTCAACATTGATATAAACGGTAATAAGTTTATTGTAATAAAAGATATTGTAATTGCACGCCATACTAATGCTTCCATTTCAAGATTGACTTTTACTCATGATACTTGGGAATACATAAATAATAAAGCAGATGAAGAGCATCCTGATAAAATAATTGTCGGGTGGTTTCACTCCCATCCGGGGCACACCGTCTTCCTATCGAGTTATGATGTGTTTATACAGGAAAACTTTTTCAATAGTGATTTTATGACTGCGTATGTGTATGATCCAACTGTACGGGAAAGAGGTTTTTTTTTCATGAAAGAGGGTAAAGTAAAAAAAGCAAATGGGTATTATGTATTCTCATCATCCACTAAAAAAAACTTTAATTCGAAATTCAATGAAATTTCCAAAGAGGATATAGATAACATGAAAAAAAATCCTGTTAAACAACAAAACATTCTCAATATAAAGTATATAATAGTATTTATACTTTTAACGGCAAATATTATACTTTCATTGATATTGCTGTATAACTATAGTGAATTAAAAGATGAAACTGTTAATGCGAACGAATTAAATAAGAAAATTAGTGATTTGAATGAAGATTATAATAAACTAAATGAAAAATTAAACGGATTGATACTGAGTACTGAAATTCCAGCTGATACAAACAAAGTACAACAAGAATCCCGAAATGTTGTAAAGTATGTTGTGAAGTCAGGAGACAGTTTGAAGAAAATTGCACTGGATTTTTACAAAGATGAAACCATGTATACTCTTATTATCAGGCACAACAAATTACGGGATGAGTTCGATATTTATACAGGACAGGTTCTTGAAATACCATTACCCGAGAATTAAACATGATACAATGAGTCCACGACAAAGAAGATTAAACGCAGATTTTGAAAAACTAAAATTAGAATTTACAAACCATCCTTACATAAGTTTTGAGTACAATGCTGAAGAAGGTTCTGTTCCGGAAAGATATTTTGTGAATTACAATAATGTAAAGGGCGTTAAGTTAGCAAAAGATTCAACCTCAGAAAAGAAAAAGGTCGATACAATAGATAACCACAGGATAGAAATCTATTTACACATCGATTACCCAAGAATGAAACCCCAATGTTATATTTTGACAGAAATTTTTCATCCGAATTTCAGAATGGCTTCTCCTCACGACGTTTGCATTGGTGATTATTGGGCATCGGGTGAGACGCTTGTCGATTTGATTTATCAAATAGGTGAAATGATTCAATATCAAAATTATAATGTGACAAGCCCTCTAAACGGTGTTGCTTCGAAGTGGGCACGTGAAAATGAAGATATGTTTCCTATCGATAAGAAAAACCTGCGTCAGGGAGAAGTGGAAATTGAACTGAAGAAGAAACAGAGAGTAGATATTGAACTGAAATAACAGAAATTACTCTAATTAACCATTTAACTCGTTGCGAAGTTACAGTTTCGCAATGTCATTTTACTTTCATAACGAAGCAAGGGCTTCGTTAAGAGGGGAAAAAGGAAACAAATATTAATTTTTGCACGGCGCGAAGTACAATATAAAGCAAGTATTAATCCTATGTAATATTACTACTCACCAGCTGTTGGTGTTATCACCAACAGCAAATATCATATATTATTTCTTAAAAAGAATTTATTTTTATGGTTAATGGAAACTTATGAACCAAATAATTATATTAGCTTTTTTACATCTACAATTTTAGAATGGAGAAAATTACTGTATAATGACAAATACAAAGTCAAAATAATAGATAGTATGAAATTTCTTGTTGAAGATGGCAGAACTGATATATATGCATTTGTTATCATGCCAAATCATATACATATAGTTTGGAAAATTAAGGAAAACCATATACTTCAAAATGTACAAAGGGATTTCCTCAAATATACTGCTCAGCAAATCATTTTCGATTTAAAGAAAAATAATCCGGAAGAACTTAATAAATTTTATGTAGATGCAAAAGATAGAAAACACCAAATCTGGAAGCGAAATCCTATTAGTTCAAGACTTGGACACGAAAATATTATTGTTCAAAAGATTAATTATATACATTCAAATCCAATAAGCAAGAACTGGAAACTAACAGAAGATATTACTGAATATAAATATAGTTCTGCAAGATTTTATTATAAAGGTATCGATGATTTTGGTTTTCTTACACATTATGCAGAAGCAAATTATAAATGACGAATAGTTGTTGGTGAAAACACCAACAACGGGTAAGTTACTATATGTTCCCAGGGAGACGTGTATGAAGTAGGTAGGTACTTTAGGGTGCGAGAATTTTAAGGAAAATCAATAAGACTAAATTCATCCTATTTATTAGTACATTTACATAATTTTTGGCTTGAATTATTAATTGATTATTACGATATAGTATAAAATAAAGCAATTCCTATTTTTAATTTTACTTCTAAATACAATTCATTAACAAAATTCAGAAAGGAAAAGTAATGAAAAAAATCTTATTCTTTTTAACCGCTTTTCTGTTATTAGTTTCTTTTATAGATTCTAATGCTCAAGCGGTAGACGACTGGAGCTGGAGCCATCCAAGACCAGGCGGACAGACACTGAGATGGTGTCAGATGTTTAACGCCAATACATACTATGCCGTAGGATACGGCGGAAATTTCTTTAAGACAACCAACGGCGGTACAACATGGAAGCATACTGTATGCAGCATTCCATGGAGAGGTACAAATTCTACATTGTACGATGCTCATTTCTTCAATATGAATACAGGTGTAGTAGCCGGTTACAAAGAAATATTCAGGACAACCGACGGCGGTAATACATGGGATACATGTGCGGGTGTTACATCACAAACATCTACCCATTATAAATTCTCTTTCATAAACAGCAATACCGGTTTTGTTGCTGGTGCATCCGGTAGGGTTTTTAAGACTACTAATGCTGGTGTATCCTGGACACCTACACCTGACCCTACTGCAGGGACTTCTTCAAAGTATAGCTGTTATTTCATTAATGCCAACACCGGGATGGTAGGAGAGAGCAGTGCTGATATCTGGAGAACAACAAACGGCGGAGCGAACTGGTATGAAATTAATCTATGAGGTGCATAGTA
>CAYYJH010000080.1:0-13012 GCA_964472195.1 uncultured Ignavibacteriaceae bacterium
AAAACTTTTATAACTTAGCAGTAAACGAGTTATAAAGTTTTCTTAATGATACGAGTAAATAATCTTACAAAAAAATACTCACCTCAGGTTACTGCCTTGGATAATGTTTCATTCGAAATTAATAAAGGTGAAATATGTGGTTATATCGGTACTAACGGTGCAGGGAAAACAACGACTGTTAAAATACTAATCGGAGCCCTTGAGTATGACAGCGGGGAAGCACTTGTCGAAGGTATTAACGTAAGAGAAAATCCAATTGAGGTAAAAAAGATAATTGGTTATGTTCCCGAATCAGCGAACCTTTTTAATGCGTTAACTGCCTCCGAATATCTTGATTTTATAGGAACAATACATGAAATTGAAAAAGCTGCTCTAAAAAGAAGAGTAGATTACTTTGCAGAGTTATTTGGATTCACTGAACATCTTCAGGAAGCGATAGGTACTTTATCCAAAGGAAACAAGCAGAAGGTTTTAATAACTTCTGCACTTTTCCATGACCCGCATGTTATATTCTTTGATGAACCACTCAGCGGACTCGATGCTAACGCGATTTTTGTGTTTCAGGATATTGTCAGCACTCTTGCTTCAAAGAATAAGACTATCTTCTATTGCTCACACCTGCTCGATACGATTGAAAAAATATCTACAAAGATAATCCTGTTGGAAAACGGTAAAGTAAAATTCGACACAAAGACTGATGAATTAAAACACTCGAAGGATTTTACGAGTCTTGAGAATTTATTCAGGAGTATGAAGAGTGATAGTGAAATTAAAAAGTTTTCCTATGAAGATATTTTTAATTAGCTGTATCGTCTTCGCATCGGTTTTCTGTATTAATGTGTCTGCTCAGATTTTACAGCTTCAACCTGATTCTATTCCCCAAAATGATTACCTCTTAACGAATTTTGAAAACAATTCCAATTCTTCAAATCTAATTTCGAAAATTGATTTTGATATAAACATCAGAAAGTTTAATATATACTTAAGAAATAATTTTACTTCAGACGTTACAAAGCTGAGTGAGAAGTTTTTTCGGGATTATAACGATTTAGAATTTATTACTACTTATTCACTGCATCCAAATTTTTTCGCTGGAGTCGGGGTACAGAGTGAAATACTGTCTGACCAAAGGAATGTCGAAATTAATAAAAACAATAATTATTTTTATTTTGCGAATGTAGATTTCATTCCAATTCCCAAAATATTTGTTAATTCAAAATTAGGCTATAAAAGGGAAGACCAAATAGGGGAGCTTAATACGGGTTTTCACGGTGACATCAAATCCGAATTCGTAGCCCTGAACATACAGGATTATATATCAGATGGAAGACTTGATATGAGTTATGAAAATCTGAATCAAAAAATACATTACAATTTTGAGATAAATTCGGAAGTGTATAAAAGATTTACGGAAAATGCAGATAACAATTCTATTATAAGAGCGTTTAATACACGAAATGATTTTTATATTCCGGCTACAACAACTATTGCAAATACTTATAACATTAAGAACAATATTCAAACCCGGTTTGAGAACCATGTTTACTTAGGTGATGAACTCAGATATTTTTTCGCTAAAAATTTTCTGTTTGGTTTTTCAGGAGTGTTTCTCACAAAAAATATTTTATTTGAGTATAAATATAAACCCTCGCCAGCGAATGTGATATTTGAAAACATATACGATTCAAAAGTATTTGAAAACAATCTTGAAGCTAATGCCAGGCTCGAGTATTCGAGTATGAATTTGTTTTCAAGATTGCAAATATCGTACTCGGAACGTTCCGAGAACCATGAATTAATAAATAAAGATGGTTTGACACAGTCGCAAATACGGGAATTGGAAAAGACCGAAAAGAACAAGAATAACAACAGCCAGACTACGTCGTTGTTTCTTGAAGCGAAGTACAGGTTAACCAATACAAATTCATTTAAGTTTATTGGTTCATCTTCTATCCTAAAATATGATACTGACAGCGATGAGAATTTTGACGATAGGGATGAAGTTACAGTCATTGGTTCTTTATCGCATGAATACAACAATCTGAGGAATTTTAATGTTGAGACGACCTTTGAAATAAATATAGCTACTCTTGCCTATCTTTTTCAGGAAAGAAGTTCGAACAACAATGTCAACAGGATTTATAAACTAACGTCGAAGAGTAACTTTTCCCCTTTGGAAAATCTATTAACGGTAAATTCTTTTGAAGTCCTGGCAAATTATACGGTTTATGATTTTGAAGACCTTATATCACAGATACAAAGTTTTTCATACAGGCAATTGAGCTTAAAAGATTCTGTGTTTTACAATCTTACAAGAAGATTATCTTTTGAAGTATTTAGTGATATTAAAATTTATGAGCAAGGCGAATTCAACGATAAGGATTTTTCCGTAAGACCTCTTCGATATTTCGACGAGCGAAAAATAAATTCTCAGGTTAGTTATTTATTTTACGATTTTTTAAGAATATCTTTAGGATATAGTTATTTTGTTCAAAAAACATTCGAGTTTGATGAAGGAGAAAAAAAACTCAAACAAACAATCAGAAATTATGGACCGTTAGGCAAAATCTCGATCATTCTTAATAATAATTCGAGTATCGATGTATCAGCGAGTAAAGACTATCTGAGATCGGATGATGGAACGATTAACAGTGCTACTGAGACGGTTCTTATAAATATCTTGTGGAATATTTAGTAAAAGTAAAAATCTTAAAGTAATTTTGAAAAGTTTTAGCATAGTTATAGTGAGTGACAAATCAGAAATTCACAAAGTTGAGAAACTTCTGGAAGAAGTAAATAATGAATGCGCTCTTGAGATGCAAAAGTTTGTAAATTTTCAGATAGCTGTTTCCGAAGCGCTCGTAAATGCTATTGTTCATGGGAATAAAGAAGATAAAAATAAAAATGTGTTTTGCGATATAGAATGTACAGATAAATACATGACTGTGAGAATAAAAGATGAGGGTGAAGGTTTTGATTTAAATGGAATTCCGGATCCAACCAATAAAGAAAACATACTAAAAGAACACGGGCGTGGAATTTATATCATCAGATCACTCGTCGATGAATACGAATGCATTACCTCTGATAAGGGAACTGAAATGATTTTGAAAGTGAAAAAAGTAAAAGAGACACCATTATAAAATGATGTCTCTTATAAAAAGAAAGGATCTTTACGATTTATTTATTCATATTGTCATAAATTGTCATAACTTCTTTGACCGACGCGGCAGATTTCTTCACTAATTCCATTTCATCCTCATTCAGATTAAGTTCAATAATTTTTTCAATTCCATCTTTACCGAGTATCACGGGAACACCCATGTAGACCTCATTCAATCCATATTCACCTGTTAGCCATGAACATACCGGGAATATACGTTTCTGGTCTTTAACAATTGCTTCAACCATTTGGGCGACCCCGGCTGCCGGTGCATACCAGGCTGAAGTTCCCATTAATTTAACAATTTCACCTCCGCCTTTCTTTGTTCTTTCAATAATTGCGGTTAGTTTTTCACCATCGACAAATTCCGTAATAGGGATACCGCTAACGGTAGTGTATCTTGGCAACGGAACCATTGTATCACCATGCCCACCGAGGAGCATAGCTTGTATGTCTTTCGGTGAACAATTTATTTCACTTGCAAGGAACGCTCTGAAGCGAGCTGTGTCAAGAATTCCTGCCATACCGAACACTTTATTAGAAGGAAGCTTTGAGGTTAAATATGCACAATATGACATGACATCGAGTGGATTTGCTACCATCAAGATAATTGTGTTTGGAGAATGCTTGATAACATTTTCTGTAACTGATTTTACGATACCGGCGTTTGTCGAAATAAGATCATCACGACTCATACCGGGTTTCCTTGGCAGACCGGAAGTAATTACTACAACATCTGAGTTAGCCGTTAATGAATAATCATTGGTAGTACCTTTAACTCGTGTATCGTATATGTTTACAGGTGCTGTTTGCCAAAGGTCTAAAGCTTTACCTTCGGAAATTCCTTCTTTTACGTCAAGAAGAATCACTTCATTGGCAAGCTCTCGCCTTGCAATTTCGTCTGCGCAGGTCGCTCCAACGTTTCCTGCTCCTATAACTGAGATTTTCATATTGGTATTATTTAAGTTTAAGAAATAAAAAAAGGTTATTCCGATTTTTCGGAATAACCTTTGTATTAGTAGAAGTACTAAATACTATCCTTTTTCGAGTGGTAAAACATTTAAAATTTTTCTTCCAGCTTTATTTGTGAATTTTACGGTACCATCAATAAGAGAAAATATCGTGTGGTCTCTTCCTAATCCAACGTTTTTACCCGGTTTGAACTTTGTTCCTCTCTGCCTTACCAGGATGTTTCCTGCTTTTACTAATTCTCCTCCGAACCTTTTTACTCCGAGTCTTTTAGATTGAGAATCTCTTCCGTTTTTTGAACTTCCAAGTCCTTTCTTATGTGCCATTAGTGTAACTCCTTAATATAAAATTATTGTTTTGGATTTAATTTTTCAATGAATAACAAATTGACTATGTAACTAATTTCTACGATATTTTATCAATCGAAATCTGAGTATACTGCTGCCTGTGACCTTTTCTTACCTGATATCCCTTTCTCTTTTTCTTCTTAAAGACTATGACTTTATCATCTTTTACATGGTCAAGAACAGTTGCTTTTACCTTTTTTTTCAGTACAGGTGCCCCTACTTCGAATGATTTATCATCCGCTGAGAACATAAGTACTTTATCGAATGAGACTTTTTTACCGACTTCTTCGTTTATTCTTGGAACAAACAATTTCTGCTTTTCCTCAACTTTAAATTGATACCCCTTAATATCTACAATTGCGAACATAATTTCGTTTTAATAATTTTAAAAAATTGTTATCCTGTTTTGTTGAAAATTACCGAAATTAATTCTCTAAATTTCAGAAATTATTCCAGTAAAATAGAACAAGAAATATAGAAAAATCATAGCTAAGATTAAAGAGAATTTTTTATAAAAGCGGTTCAAAATAACATTGAAAAATGATACAAAATTGTTGATAATAAATTGTTAGCCAACTTAAATAAAAATTTGTGATACTATGATTGAAAAAATCACGAATGAAAAAATGAATCGTGTATTTTGTAATGCAGTTACTAAAAACATGATTGACAGAGAAGATACGTCATTGGTTTTCTACGATATGTCATTCTTGAAAGAAAAGGTGAATGAATTGTTCCAATTGTTTCCCGGTTCAACTCTTAATGCAATTGCTGTTAAAGCTAATCCACTTGTGAATATACTTAAGTTTCTTAATTCTTTAAATACGGGTGTAGAAGTTGCGAGTCTGCCCGAACTTTATATAGCAGAGAGATCAGGTTTTCCTCCGGAGAAGATTGTATTTGATTCTCCTGCTAAAACCATTCATGAACTTG
Organism: uncultured Ignavibacteriaceae bacterium; assembly: GCA_964472195.1. Taxonomy (GTDB): domain Bacteria; phylum Bacteroidota; class Ignavibacteria; order Tepidaquicellales; family Tepidaquicellaceae; genus BS750m-G4. The sequence continues at coordinate 5,413 of CAYYJH010000080.1, forward strand.
AATATGCAATGAAACTTGGAGTAAATATAAATGCTGATTCATTAGATGTACTAAAAAGGATTGCAAAAATAAGAAAGGAATTTCAAACAAAGAGCAGTTTTGGTATACGAATTAATCCTCAGGTTGGGGCGGGAACGATTCTTCCGACAAGTGTTGCAGGTGATTATTCTAAGTTTGGTGTTCCATTAAAGGAAAAGGAAGAAGAATTAACCCAGTGCTTTTTAGTATATGATTGGTTGAAAGGTGTTCATCTTCATATAGGCTCTCAGGGATGCCCGGTAAACCTTTTGGTGGATGGAGTCAAAGCTGTTTATGATTTTGTAATTGGAATGAACGATATTCTTAAGAAAAATAAAAAGGAAAAGCAGATAAACATTTTTGATATTGGGGGTGGGTTGCCTGTTTCTTACAGATCGGATGAAGAAGCTGTTACGATGTTAGATTACAGAGAAATGCTCGGTAATCACTGCAAGGGACTTTTCGGTGATAAGTTTAAACTTATTACAGAGTTCGGAAGGTTTATTCATGCGAATGCCGGGTGGGTTGCTTCTCGTGTAGAATACATCAAAGTATGCGGAGGAGTTAAAACTATAATGGTTCACAGTGGAGCAGATCTTTTTTTGAGAGAATGTTATCAACCGGAATACTGGCATCATGATATATCGGTTCTCGATTATGAAGGAAATCTTAAACGAGGGGAAAATAAGACCAAATATGTAATAGCGGGACCGCTTTGCTTTGCTGGTGATATTTTGTCAAGAGAGGTTGTGCTGCCAGAGGTCGAAGAAGGAGATTATGTATTAATTCACGATGCAGGTGCATATACTTTGAGCATGTGGTCACGGTATAACAGCAGGCAGGTCCCGAAAGTTATAGGTTATCATAATGATGGAGAAAAGTTTGAAATACTAAAAGAGAGAGAGAGTTTAGAAGATGTGTTAGGATTTTGGAGTTAAGATTAGTTTATGATTTTATTTTTAAATCCTCTAAGTTAAAATTATCCAGATAGATACTTTCCGAAATTCTATAATCTATATAATTTTCTATAAATTTTAAATTTCCACCCAACTTAATTACTAATTCGGTTGCTATTCATTCATTTCCCAGCTTTTCGAAATTATTAAATTCACTCTCAAGCAATTTTCTACTTTGTGTTTTTTTGTCAAACGATTAAGATAAAGATTTTTTTCATCTATCCAGAATTAGTTTGTCCCTGTGAGAATTAAAACAGAAATAAAATTTGGTAATCCAACTGACTAATATCCGTAAATTTTTTCAGATATGATTTAAACATTCCGTTGCTTTTTCATAGAATTAACGTACTCGAAAAATTATATTTACTGTATACAAATTTATTTTTTATTAATAAAGAATACACACAACATGAAAAAAGTAATTTGTTTATTTCTGTTTGTTATTTGTACTAATATCTTATACGCTCAGACTGCTGAAGAGATAGTAAACACTGCGGAAGATCTTATAAAAGGTGAAACCGCACATGGTAAATTCAAAATGACGGTTAAGACTCCGGATTACACACGTGTACTTAAAATGGAAAGTTGGTGGATTGGAAACGATAAAGCATTAATTGTAATAAGCTCTCCAAAGAAAGAAGCGGGCAATAAGACTTTAAAAGTCGGAAACGAAATGTGGGAGTACCTGAAAAATACCGAAAGTGTAATTAAGATACCGTATTCGATGATGCTTCAATCATGGAATGGTTCGGATTTTACAAATGATGATATAGTTCATGAAGCTAATATGAGTAAAGATTATTATCTTAAAAAAGTAAAGGGTGGTGATATTGGCAATGTTACTTGCTGGAAAATAGAATTGACTCCAAAACCTACTTCATCAGTTGTTTGGGGAAGGCTGTATTATTGGGTTCGACAAACGGATTATTTACCGGCTCTTGTTCAATATTACGACGAGAATGGTACGTTAATCCGGGAAATGATTTTTTCAAAAATTAAGAAGTTTAGCGGCAGGAAGATCCCTTCTAAGTGGACCATGGTAGACAGACAAAATAAGGGCTATTCAACAACCTTTCAAATACTCAGCATAAAGTTTGATATATATATTGATGATAGTATATTTTCACTCAGTGAATTAGAAAAATAATATAGTTTGAGACTATTACTAAAGCTTGCCTGGCGTAACGTCTGGAGAAATAAGAGACGAATGATACTCACTCTCCTTGCGATCAGCTTCGCAACATTCCTATCCATTGGAATGAGAGGTATACAACTCGGTACTTACGCTGTAAATATTAAAAATGCTGTGAACATGTTTTCAGGGTATTTACAATTACAGCATAAGGATTTTAAGAAAAATCCATCATTAAAATATAATTTTGTTTTAGATAGCTCCATGGTAAAACAAATAAATTCAATTGGAAAGATAAAAGGATATTCAAGAAGAATATACGGTGATGGTCTGATAAGTTTTAAAGATAATTCGCAGGGAGCTGCGATCTTCGGGATAGAACCTCAAAATGAGAAACTTGTTACAAATATTATAGACAGGATATTGGAAGGACGGTTCTTTAGTTCTGATTCTTCCATGGAAATAGTAATAGGTTACAAATTATTGGAAAATCTAAAAGCCAAAATCGGAGATGAAATCGTCGTTCTATCACAGGGGTATGACGGTTCATTAGGTAATCTTAAATTTAAAATTACCGGCACTTTTAAATCAGGTTCCTCCGATCTGGATGGAATGGGTGCATTTGTGGGATTGAAGACTGCACAGGAATTACTAACGATGGATGGTAAAGTAAATGTAGTTGCCTTAACGTTGAACAATTTAGATGATATTGAAGAGGTTAAACGGGAATTGCATAGTAAAATTAACAATGACGAAATTGTTGTACTTTCCTGGGAAGAAGTACTGCCCGATCTCAAGCAGTCAATAGACCTGGATAATATAAGCGGGATTTTATTTTTATTAATTTTAATTGTCATTGTAGCTTTCGGAATTTTGAATACGGTGTTAATGTCGGTGACAGAAAGGTTTAACGAATTTGGCATTTCACTTTCTATAGGCATGCCTCAAATGAAGCTTGTGTATCTGGTTTTTATTGAAACAATCTTCATTGCAGTGATTGGAATAGTTTTAGGAAACATCATCGGCTGGGGGATTAATTATTACATCCTGCTGCATCCAATCCAGTTTGGAGGTGAATTTGAGAAGATATATGCTGAGTATGGTTTTCTTCCTGTCATCGAATCATCTTTGAATATTACTATCTTCATTAATACTTCGGTTTCGATTCTTATTATATCATTGCTTTCAAGTTTTTATCCAGCATATAAAGTCTATAAGCTTGAACCTTTGAAAGGAATCAGGTACACCTAATTTGTTTTTAAAAACCAAAATACAAATAATAAATTCCAATTAAATCTCAATTGCCAAAAATCAAATTCCAAACATATAATCTTGTCAAATGTGCGAAGGTGAGGCGTTTTGTTTTTTATAATCAAATCTGTCCAAGATAAGTTGTAATTTCTATAAAAAGTTAAATTTTAAAATAAGAATAACTCTTTTTGGATTTTATTGAACTCAACCCCCTACTCCCTTCGCTTGTAAGAGAAGGGGGAACTGAAGGGGGATGAGTTAGTAAACGGTAATTTTTGGGAATGCATCATTATGTAACCAGTTAAATGTATCTATATTTCAGTGGTATTATACAATTAATAAAAATATTTTGGACGGATATGATTTTTAAAGAAGTACTTATAAAGATTGTATCAAATGTTTCTTAGTTTAAATATAAAAATATAGTTAGTCTTATGATACTCAAACTTGCCTGGCGAAATATATGGCGGAATAAAAGAAGGTCAATAATTGTAGTTGGTTCTGTTATTGTAGGCGTGGTTGCACTTATCATTATGGACGGTCTGTCAAGCGGAATGCTTTATCAAATGTTATTTAACCAGATAAGTTCTCGTATATCTCACATTCAAATTCATGAAAAAGGTTTTAATGATAAAAAAGTGGTACAGAATTATATACAGAATTATCGAAAGATTGAAAATGAGTTGAAGGAAAATCTTTCGGTTAAGGCATACAGCAAAAGAGTTATTACGTTTGGTTTATTGAGCAGTGCAACTAACTCATCGGGAGTTTATATTAATGGTATAATTCCGTCTGAGGAAGAAAAAATCACAAAGATTAAGAATTCAATTATAGAAGGATCATATCTGACCGGGAAGAAAAGAGAAATTGTAATTGGGAAGAAATTAGCAGACAAATTAAACGTTGGTTTAGGGAACAAGGTAGTTGCGTTATCGAACACACCCGATGGTACTATTGGAACTGATGTGTTTCGCATCGTCGGAATTTTTGAAACATTTAGTTCGGAATTTGACAAGTCTTCCATATATATCCCGATAGGTAATGCTCAGGAAATGCTTGACATAGGAGACAATATACATGAAATAGCAATCATAACCAGGGATTACAAACAGGCATCGAGAACCAAAGAACAACTCGTGGAAGTCTTAGATGATGATTATGAAGTCTTAACTTACGAGGACTTGCTGCCAATGCTAATAATTCAAATTGACTTATATAAAGAGATGATATGGATCACAAACTTAATCGTCGGTCTTGCGTTGATATTCGGGATAATAAATGTAATGCTCATGGCTGTGTTTGAAAGGGTAAAGGAGTTTGGGGTGTTAATGTCGATTGGTATGAAAAACTCAAAGTTGTTTCTTATGATATTAATAGAAGCATTTATAATCGGGATTATAGGAACTGTTTTTGGAATTATCTTCGGTGTAATTATTCACATACCTTTATCGATGATCGGGATTAATTTGAGTTTATTTGCTGAGAGTTTAGAGTCAGTCGGAGCCGGAGCTGTTATCTATCCTGTTCTCAGTCCGGAAAACATTATAAGCATTATAATCATGATTCCGTTTATCTCTGTTGTCGGGGCATTGTATCCTGCGTACAGGGTTATAAGGTTGGAACCAGTTAGAGCAATAAGATACATTTAAATTAAAACAAAAAGTTTTAAAATGGAAATACTAAGAACAGAAAACTTAGAAAAAATTTACCAGGACGATGGGGTTCCCGTTCATGCGTTGAGAGGAATTAATTTATCAATCAACAAGGGCGATTATCTTGTAATAGCAGGTCCATCTGGTTCCGGTAAAACTACTTTACTGAATTTATTAGGAACTCTTGATAAACCTACGAAAGGTAAGATTTTTTTTAATAATCAAGATATTACTGAAAAGAAGAAGAAGGAGCTTTCGGATTTCAGGCTTCATAAGTTTGGATTCATTTTTCAGGCGTATAATCTTATACCGGTTTTATCTGCACTTGAAAACATTGAGTTTAACATGATGCTTCTCGGTTTACCTGAAAAAGAAAGAAGAAGCAAGGCTCTCAGGTTAATGGACGAGCTCGGGATAAAGGAGTTAGCAGACAAACGACCGAATGATATGAGCGGTGGTCAACAGCAGAGGGTTGCTGCCGTTAGAGCAATTGTAAATGACCCGGTTGTTGTATTGGCGGATGAACCAACTGCCAACCTTGATTCTAAAACCGGTGATGTCCTGCTCGATATGATGGAAAGAATGAACAAAAAAAAGAATATTACATTTATTTTTTCTTCACATGATGAACAGGTAATAGACAGAGCTGAAAGATTGTTAATTTTGAAAGATGGTCTGATAGAGGAGTAAATAAATCAATTTTTAATTTTATAATTTCTAATTTACAATCAATTTTTAAAAAGAGCTTCACGCAAAGTCGCCTGCCTGTAGCAGTCAGGCAAAGAATATTAGAGTCATAGATTAATCCCATTTTTTTTATTTAAATTTGATAAAGGCTTTCTTCGCGTCTTTTTGGGGAACAATTAGTGAATAGTATGAGTCTGAAACGTATTGCATTTTTGATTTTTCTGTTATCATCAATAAAATTATTTTCCCAGACCGATTTTTCATTCACGGGTTATGTGGTCAACCTGCCAATGTACCAGATTCCCAAAAATAATCAGATAGATTCGATTGCTGATTATAAAAATCAATTCCTGAATTTATCGAGAGCAAGACTGCATCCACGATTGAACTTGTGGACTGGTGCAAGATTGGATGTGGAATATGAGATTGATGCTTTATATTTCAGCTCATCCAACGACCTCGATTTAAATACATCTGAAAAGAGTAACCGTCAACTGATAGATTTAACCTGGAACCCGGTAAATGAAAAACACGTCAATGTTTCGCACTACATAGACCGCCTGTATTTCAAACAGGGGTTCGGTTTTGGCAACGTTGTTGTCGGTCGGCAAAGAATTTCCTGGGGGACCGGCAGGATATGGAATCCAACTGATTTATTTAATCCCATTAATCCTGCAGTGTTTTATAAGGTTGAAAAAGATGGTGCAGATGCAGTATCAATGAAGTATGTTTTCGGAAATTTCACGGATATTAATTTAGTTTTCAATCCGAAGAAGAAAATTAAGAACAGTAATTATGGTTTTAGATTCAGAACGAATTATAGAGAGTATGACATGTCTGTAATGGGAGGAACATTTGACAATAGACTTGTAGGCGGTTTAGATTTCGCAGGTAATTTATTTTATGCTGTCGTGCGTGGTGAGGGTATCATTTCCGTAAATAAAGACGATACCGAAGACAACTTTGTCAAATTCATTTTAGGAATTGATAACCAGTTTACTCCGGAATTATATGCATTGTTGGAATATCATTATAATGGTGAAGGAAAAACCGATAAAACACAATATGAATTAGATAAATTATTCAGAGGTGAGATTCAAAATTTAAATAAGAACTACTTGTACATGGGAGGTTTGTATCAATTCAATCCTTTACTTTATTTTTCTATGGACAATATAGTAAATTTAAACGATGGGAGCGGTTTCGTAAATTTTTCAGGTATTTATTCTGTCGAAGAAAACCTTTCTCTTTATGCCGGTACACAATTTACTTATGGGAGCAAATTAAGCGAGTACTGGTATTATCCTTCTTCAATATATCTTGAACTGGAGTATTATTTTTAATCTGAGTATTGCTTTAAAAAATTTTTACTTCATTTTATTCGGTCCTGCCAATTATGGGAGTTAATTATTAAATTTAATATCGGGAAAACTTCTCACGATCGTGTAATGGATAATTTGCTAAGATAAATAGAATATCATTATAATACTTTATTTTATGTAATCGTTTATTTATTTTAGCATATCCAACAAGCAACACATCTCTTAATTAAAAACAAAACCTTATGTCAATCATCTGGACAATTATAATCGGATTTCTTGCAGGAGCACTTGCAAAGTTTGTAATGCCCGGAAAAGACCCGGGCGGAATTATTGTTACAACATTGCTCGGTATAGCCGGTGCAGTTATATTTACATTCTTAGGCAGGTGGCTTGGAATATACGCTGAAGGTGATTCAGCAGGATTTGTCGGTGCATTCTTTGGTGCGGTAATCTTGCTGTTTATTTACAGGCTATTCAAAGGTAAATCCAAAAAATCCTAACAATAGAGTATTATAATTTTAATTTTACAATAGAGGAAAACGAAGGAATACTTAAGACTTGTGCCTGCGTTACACACACGTA
>CAYYJH010000081.1:0-12963 GCA_964472195.1 uncultured Ignavibacteriaceae bacterium
TAATTGCTCTCGGTGTTGTTTTCGGTGATATTGGAACAAGCCCGCTTTATGCTATACGAGAATGTTTTCACGGGGAATACAGCATTGCTATGACAAATGAGAACATACTCGGAGTTCTATCATTAATGTTCTGGGCTTTACTGATGATTGTCACTTTTAAATATCTTTCGTTTATACTCAGGGCAGACAATCATGGAGAAGGCGGGGTTATAGCTCTTACAGCACTTATTAAATCCCGTAAGGCTAAAAGAAAAAGAACTCAATTCATTCTTATATCGATTGGTCTTTTCGCAGCGTGCCTGCTTTATGGAGATGGTATGATAACTCCTGCTATATCTGTACTCAGTGCGGTGGAAGGCATTAAAATTATAACACCTTTATTCGAATCTTACGTTATTCCTCTAACAATAATTATCTTAGCAGGTCTTTTTATTATGCAGCATCGGGGTACTGCACGCGTTGGTAATTTGTTCGGTCCTATCATTTTAGTTTGGTTTTTAGTGATAGCTGTTTTAGGATTCATACAGGTAATACAATATCCCGGTATTTTTGCTGCTGTTATACCCATATATGCTATTGATTTTCTGATAATGAATAAGCTTCACGGTTTTGTTGTTCTGGGAGCTGTGTTTCTCGTGGTCACGGGGGCGGAAGCGATATATGCTGATATGGGGCATTTTGGGAAACGCCCGATACGATTGGCATGGATAGGTTTGGTGTTACCATCGCTTTTGTTAAATTATTTTGGACAGGGTGCCCTTTTATTGCAGAGACCGGAGGAAGCTGCTCATCCTTTTTATGCTCTCGTACCTTCATGGGCAATGATTCCAATGGTGTTCCTTTCAACAATAGCAACGATAATTGCTTCGCAGGCAGTTATCACGGGTTCATTTTCTCTTACTAAACAGGCAATTCAACTGGGATTTTTCCCGAGGATGAAAATTACACATACTTCCGCTTCTCATATCGGTCAAATTTATGTTGCACCAGTAAATTGGATGCTAATGATATGCACGATTGGACTGGTAATCGGATTTCAATCTTCCAGCAAACTTGCTGCAGCTTATGGCGTTGCGGTAACTTCTACTATGTTGATAACAACAGTACTTTTTTATGTTGTCGCAAGAAAGATATGGAAATGGAATTATTGGAAAGCAGGTTTGTTAACCGCTGTATTCTTTATCGTGGATTTATCATTTTTTAGTGCGAACATCAGCAAGATCATACATGGTGCCTGGTTTCCGTTAGTAATCGGAGCCTTTATTTTTACTCTTATGCTAACCTGGGAAAGAGGTCGTAAAATACTTGTAACGAAACTTAAGAGACTTACACCGGAATTTGCTGCATTTGAAGAGAAATTAAAACAGAATCCTCCTAAAAGAATTACTGGTAAAGCGGTTTTTCTTACCGGGAACCCTGATATAGTTCCGGCTGCACTTTTACAAAATCTGAAACACAATAAAATCCTTCACTCAGAGATTGTTATTTTAAACATAAAAACGGAAAACATTCCTCGTGTGCCGAATTTTGATAAAGTAGAAGTAGAAAAATTAAGAAACGGTATCTTTCGTATAATAGCTCACTTTGGTTTTATGGAAGAGCCTAAGATTAAAAGAATTTTCACACTTGCAAAAGAAAAAGGAATCAATTTTGAAATAGATAATGTTAGTTTCTACCTTGGGCGGGAAAAACTATCGATCGGTAAGAAAACCACTATGAGCCGGTGGAGATCTAACCTCTTCCGATTCATGTCACGAAATGCAATGGATGCTGCTACATTTTTTGACATTCCTAATAAGAGAATTATTGAAGTGGGGGTCAACCTGCAATTATGATTTAGAAGTGAATGCTGGGTGAAAAATGTTGCACGTATTTTTAACTAACTCATGAAATTATTCTTGGTTTTATGAAATTAGCGTTGTTAATGATACCAATAAACCTATTCTTGAGCAAGTTTACATTAATAAAACGTCATAAATTGTTCAAAATATGACTTTTATTAGTTTTAGTTTATGTTTACTTTGATTAGTTTTTTAAAAATCAAAATGTAGAGTATATATTTTATGGCAAAAATGAAAAGAACACAGGACGATAAAATAATGGAATACTATTACAGTTTCCAGGAATACTATAAAGAGCATAAGAACAGGGTATGGACGATAATTACTATAGTATTAATAGCTGCTGCTGTAGTGTTTATTTATTTTAAGAATGTAAGCGAGAAACAGGAGACTGCAACACTTGAACTATCGAAAGTAAAGCCTGTATATATGAGTGGAGCTTACGACCAGGCAATAAATGGCGATACACTCGGCGTGTCGCGGGGACTTTTGTATATAGTTAGTGAGTATGGTTCGACTGAAAGCGGCGAGACAGCAAAGATTTTGTTGGCGAATAGTTATTATTATTTGAGAGATTTTGATAATGCAGAGAAATATTACAAAGATTATGGAGGAAATAATGAGATATATCAGGTTACATCTATAGCTGGTGTTGGTGCGGTTAAGGAAGCACGGGGTGATTATAAAGGAGCGGCTGAGCAATTCGAAAAAGCAGCAAGTTACAGCGAATCAACTGCAAACAATGATGAATATCTTTTTTATGCAATGAGGAATTATTTCATGGCAAATGATACTGAAAGTCTGAAGAGAGTTGTGGATGAGTTGAAGGCAGAATATCCGAAATCGAAGTATATTCAACAAGCGGGAAGGTACGATTTTAATCTGGACTAATTAATATAGCAAGGAATTGTTTAACAAATTCCAAAACACAAGCATCAAATTACAAATAAATTTCAATGAGCAAACTACCAAGTTAGAAAAATATTTATTTTGGTAATTGATTAATCGAATTTGATATTTATTTGTTATTTGTATTTTGTAATTTTAAAAAGTATGAACTTAAAAGAAAAGATAAATGAAGACCTAACAGCTGCGATGAAATCCAAAGATACTATTCGTCTTGAAGCATTGAGGTCAATACGTTCCGAGATAATAAAGATGGATAAATCGGGAATGAATCGTGAAATGACGGAGGAAGAAGAGATACAACTTTTAATGAAACAGGCAAAGACAAGAAAAGAATCTATTGAGATGTTTGAAAGTGCCGGTAGAAAAGACCTCGTCGAAAAAGAGAAAGGTCAACTCGATGTAATTAACGAATACCTTCCTGCACAAATGTCACGTGAAGAAGCAGAAATAAAAATTGATAAAATCATTACAGGAATAGATGAAGTCACAGAAAAAGATTTTGGCAGAATTATGGGATTAGCTATGAAGGAGTTAAAAGGAAAAATAGATGGGAAAATTGTTCAGGAAATCGTAAAAGCTAAATTAGAAAAAGGTGATTAATGTTTTTGTCAATTGTGATTATCGTAGTTTGAATATTTTTCAAAATTTATTAGAAATGTGAATGCTGTAGATATTGCAATATTAATTATAGTATTAATTCCCACCCTGATCGGTCTCAAAAAAGGTTTCTTAAAAAGTGTATTTTCTCTGATAAGTATATTAGTTGGTTTATATCTTGCAACAAAGTTTTATACTATAATTGCAAGCTATGTAAGTGTTGTGATAAGTAATGAGAAAGTTTCAGTAATATTTTCGTTTCTTATGATAATACTTGCTGTTTATTTTCTCGGAGTATTTATTGCTCATAAGATATCAAAGCTTAATACGGCAACTAAAACTGCTGACAAGGTTGCAGGATTTTTCTTTGGAGCCTTAAAGGGGCTTATTGTTGTGAGTTTATTATTAATTTTATTTAGATATATTAATGTAATATCGGATGATGAAACGAAGACATCACGTATTTATCCTTACGTTGTGGATTTTGCCCCGGGGACATTAAAAATAATTGCAAATGTTTTGCCGGGATCGAAAAGCACTATCGATAAAATTGAATCATTTTTTCCTAAAGATACACTGAATTATCAATAAAGATAAATAAGTTTAATGGATATAAAAGACGTAAAAGTAAAACTTGATTTTGAAAAGATCATCAGCCGTATAAAGAGTTTCACTTACTCAGATCTTGGTGTTGAAAAATGTGACTTAATTGATTTTATTGTCGATAAGAGAGAACTTGAGGAAGAGCTTAATAAAGTTATTGAGATGAAAGAAGTTCTTGATCTAAGCGGATATCTTGAACTTACAGGATTAAAAGATATCAGGGAAATTCTTGAAAAAGTAAAAATTGAAGGTAATTATATCAGCTCAGATAAACTGTTGTGGGTTTTGGATTTTTTAAAAATATCAAGGAGATTAAAAAACCATTTAAGAAATACTAATGAGGATAACAGCGACAGGTTCGAGTTGCTGTCAAAATTAAGCGAACCTCTTTTTCATGATAAGATACTCGAGCACAACATAGAAATTACCATAGATGAAACAGGGGAGGTAAAAGATTCTGCTTCGGCTGAGTTAAAGAAAATTCGTAAAGAGATTCTAAGTAAATCTGAATCACTAAGGAAATCACTTGCAAAAATATTAAAGAACGTTTCCGAAAAAGAGTTCTCGCAGGATGATATCATTACGCTGAGAGACGGTCGTTCTGTTATACCCGTTAAGGTAGAAAATAAAAGAAAGGTTCCAGGCATTGTACACAGTTCTTCAGGGTCAGGAGCAACTGTCTTTATTGAACCCGGTGAGACGATAGAGTTGAACAACGATATTACTGAACTGCAGTTTAAAGAAAAAAGAGAGATAGAAAAAATTCTGATAGAACTTTCCGGTCAGATAGCATATAATTATGAAAGTTTAAAACTGAATTGTTCGATACTTGCTGAAGCGGATTTTCTTCAGGCGAAAGCAAGGTATGCTGTTGAAACAATAGCCTCGAAACCTGTAATTACTGACAATGAGATTGAATTAAAGAAAGCGTATCATCCGATTCTTGTAAAAAACCACGGACGGAAAAATATTGTACCGCTTAATCTAAAAATTGGTAACGAATATAATACTCTTGTTGTAACTGGACCGAATGCCGGAGGAAAAACAGTCGCATTAAAAACCGTCGGAATCATCCAGCTTATGTTTCAATCAGCGGTTCTTCCTGCTGTTGATCCTGACAGTAAAATGAGAGTGTTTGAAAAAATCTTTGTCAACATTGGTGATGATCAATCGATAGAAAGCGACCTGAGTACGTTTAGTTCGCATTTAAAATCTATAAAAGAAATTTTAGACAATTCTGATAATAAATCACTGGTTTTAATAGATGAGATTTGCAGTGGAACTGATCCTACACTTGGAAGTGCATTATCATCTTCTGTTCTTAGACTGCTTTCATCTAAGAATTGTATTTCAATCGTTACTACGCACATCGGAGATTTAAAGAGTTTTGCTTATAATACTAAGGGAATAGAAAATGCATCTTTAGAGTTTGATACAGAAACACTTTCCCCTAATTTTAAATTTGTGATTGGAATTCCGGGGCAGAGTTTTACATTTGAGATTGCCCGAAAGTTCGATTTCCCGGATGATGTTTTGAGCTATTCGGAATCATTACTCGATGAAAACGAAAACAATCTTGAGAACCTGATAAAAGAACTCAACGCGAATAAACAAAAATACGAAGAGTTAAATAAGAAATATAATGTACAGAATGCAAGACTTGACGGGTTAATTAAAATTTATGATGATAAGGTTTCTGAATTAAAGGGGAGTGAGAAGAGTTTAATCAAAAAAGCAAAACAAGATGCAGAGGAAATATTAAAAGATGCGAATAAACTTATTGAAAAAACTATAAAGGAGATTAGGGAAAGAAAGGATTTTTCGCCAAAGAAAGTTAAAGAGGAATTTAAAAAGGAATCTTCCGAATTAACGGACTATCCAGAGGAAAAGATTGAAGAGGAAGTAAGTGAAGGAAAGATTGAGATTAATGATGCTGTAAAGCTTAAGGGTTCTAATACCACGGGAGAGTTAATTGAAATCCATGGTAAATCTGCTGCAGTTAACGCTAATGGTATTATTATACGGACTAAATTATCCGACCTTGAAAAAGTAAGTAAGAAGAAAATAAAAAAGACATATAATTCCAGTTCGAGATATACCGTTAATACTGAGAGTGTAGAGACGCGGCTTGATCTAAGAGGAATGTACTCGGATGAAATTAGAGATGTACTGGAAAAATACATTTATGATGCACATATTAACGGGCTAAATGAAGTTACTATTGTTCACGGCAAAGGAAGCGGAAAATTAAGAAAGGAAGTGGCAAACCAATTGAAAGAGAACTCAATCGTTAAATCTTACAGGCTCGGTAACTGGAATGAAGGTGACACAGGTGTGACAGTAGTTGAACTCTAAAGACGAAATCATTTGTATTAATTTTTCAACCTAAAACATTTCATTATGAAAAGGATATTAATTATTGATGATGAACAAAGTATTCTAGATAGTTTATCATTGATATTGACTTATGAGAACTATGAAGTTGATACGTGTCTGGAAGGATACACAGCAGTAGAAAAAGTTAAGAGTACTAATTATGACTTAATCCTCCTCGATATAAAAATGCCTAACATGGATGGTCTCGAAGTTCTCGATAAAATAATGGAAATTGATAATGATAATGTAGTAATCATGATTTCCGGTCATGGAAATATTGAAACAGCGGTCGAAGCAACGAAGAAAGGAGCCTATAATTTTCTCCAAAAGCCTTTACCTGATTTACATGAGTTAAAGCTTACCATAAAGAATGCAATCGAATATAAGAAATCGAAAGATGAAATAAAAAATTATCAGAAAGAGCTTATTGAATCGAACAGGATAATTGGGCGAAGCGAAGGAATCAAAAACGTAATTGATCTTATATTTAAATTTGCAAATGTAAATTCGAATGTTTTTATTACAGGTGAAAGTGGGACAGGTAAGATGCTTGTAGCCCGGCAGATACATTTGAATTCTGCGAGATCGAATAAACCATTCATAAATATTAATTGTGCCAATCTAACTGATGAAAATGCTGATGAAGAGCTCTTTGGATTATACGAAGATGATGAATTGAAGCGATTGGGCAAATTGGAGAATGCTCAGGAAGGAACCATATTATTTGATGAGATCAGCAATTTATCTTTCGAAGTCCAATCAAAGATTCTGAGAGTAATCGAAGAAAATAAGTTTACAAGAGCGGGACGCAGTGAAGAAATTGAAATCGATGTAAGATTTATTTTTTCAACTAACAGAGACATAGAGAGTGAAATACAAGAAGGTACTTTTCGGGATGATCTTTTTCACAGGATTAATGTTTTGAGAGTAAACATACCTCCTTTAAGAGAGAGACCGGATGATATTGATCTCTTGATAGATTATTTTAATATACAAATTAGCAAAGCGTATAATATTAAACCAAAAGTGTTTACAGATCAAGCAATAAATAAATTGAAAGCATTCAGGTGGCCCGGTAACGTTAGAGAGTTAAAGAATCTAATCGAGCGGCTTGTGTTTGCTGTAGATAAAAAAGTCATTGATGTTGATGATATTGAAATCCCCGGTTCAAAACACTCAAAATTCCTGAATGACCTTATAAATAAAAATATGTCTCTAAATGAATTTCAGAATGAATCCGAAAAGATATTTTTAATAAAGATGCTTAATGATTATAAGTATAACGTCACTCAAACAGCAGGAGCGTTGAAAATCCAGAGAAGTCATATGTATAAGCTAATGAATAAGTACAATATTCCATTACCAAGTAAAGTGAAATAATTGATCTAATTGCTCTAAATAAATACCAGTGAACAAATAATAAAATTCGGATGTTGGTTTTTTATTTAGGATTTGATTAGGTCAATTAGTTTAATTAGAGCAATTATAAATTTTTCATAAGGTGTTGTAGCAGAAACAACTATACGTATCGAAATTTCACTGTGAGATTTAAAATAATTATTTCGCTAAATGTTTTTTTGTCGAAATATTTCGTAGAGTATTACACCAGCAGATACGGATGCATTAAGAGAGTTTAATTTTCCTGCCATAGGGATTCTAATGAGTATATCACACTGTCCCTTTATATTTTTTCTCATTCCTGAACCTTCACTTCCAATGACTAATCCAATTGGTTTTTTAAAATCTGTATCGAAAGTGTTCTGAACTGCTTTAACATCTGTACCGACTATCCAGTAACCATTTTGCTTTAGGAATTTTATGCTGTTTGAGAGATTTGTTTCTTTTGCGATAGGAATATAGTTGACAGCACCCGATGATGTCTTGAGAACGGTGTGATTTACTTCTGCAGAGTTATGCCTTGGAATTACAATCCCATCGGCTCCGAGGCACACTGCTGACCTTGCGATAGCCCCTAAGTTGTGCGGGTCTGTTATTTCGTCTAAGATTAGAACAAGTGGATTTATGATTTTTTTATTATCTTCTACGATATATCGTAATGTTTTATACTTATAGTCCTGTATAAATCCCAAGACTCCTTGCGTGATTCCTTCCCGTTTGTTATTTCTGTTAAAGTATTTTGCAAAATCATGATCGTTGAGGTAAATAATACTAACGTTATTTTCTTTTGATAGACGAACAATTTCCTTAAGCTTTTTTTCCGGCTTAATGCGTTTTAGTAATATTATTTTGTTGAGTCCTTTTGGAGAGTTTTTAAGAATTTCTAATACAGGATTTTTACCGATTACAAGCACTTAACTACAGAATTAATTTTTAAGATTTATTTTACACGTCAATATAATTATATTTGGTTTCAATAGAATTGACAAAATATTTATTTTCGATTAAGCTACAAAAGCACTAAGACACAAAGAAAATCGTTTTACTAAATTATTTTGGATAAAGATTCTTAAAATAGATGAAGTGTATTGTATGATTTTACTTTGTGCTTTTATGGCTTTGTGTTTTAAAGAAGTATGGAATTACTTTTAAAAATATGTCCATTGCAAATATTAACATAGGCGAAATTTGATAAAATACTTAACGGGTGTAATTCATTAACTGATGAATCTAAAAGTTGAAGATATCGAAATATTCACGAACGAGAAGTTTCCGGATTTAAAGATACAGAAAGGTGCTTTATATATTGTGTCAACACCCATAGGAAATATGGAGGACATATCATTTCGAGCATTGTTTATTCTTAGAAATACTGATATAATTGCTGCGGAAGACACCCGTGTTACCAACAATCTCCTTAAACATTATAACATACAAAAGAGAATTATAAGTTACTATTCGAGAGTTGAAAACACAAAGATTGATTTCATCATATCAGAGCTAAAAGAGAATAAAACAGTTGCTTTGGTTTCTGATGCAGGGACGCCGTGTATATCCGACCCGGGAAATATACTTGTTTCGAGATGCATAGAGGAGGGGATTGAAGTTTTCTCAATACCGGGTGCGAGTGCGTTGATGCATTCATTAGTTTTATCCGGTTTTCCAAATGAAAGATTTTATTTCCAGGGTTACCTGCCTCAAAAAAAAGGCAGGGAGAAAACATTTAAGGAACTAAAAGGAAAAAAGATGACACTGATTATTTATGAATCAAAGTACAGAATTAAAAAAACATTGAGGGAATGTTTGAAATACTTTGGGAACAAAGAATTATCGGTTGGAAGAGAGTTAACAAAAATGTTTGAAGAGAACATCAGGATGAACCTTAAAGAGATTAATTCTAATATGAATGTTCTTAAAGAAAAAGGTGAATTCGTAATTGTCATTAATAACAATTAAACCCATAATAAATTGATAAAATGAATAATAGAAAAGTACGAGTTCGTTTCGCACCAAGTCCGACGGGTCCATTGCACATAGGAGGTGTGAGAACGGCATTATTCAATTATTTATTCGCTAAGAAAAATAAAGGTGATTTTATTTTAAGGATAGAAGATACTGACCAGACGAGGTTCGTTCCCGGAACAGAGGAATACATAATTGATTCACTAAAATGGTGCGGGATAGATTATAATGAAGGTGTCTCTAAAGGAGGAGACTACGGTCCTTACCGCCAGTCGGAGAGAAAGGACATCTATAAAAAGCATGCCGATACTTTAATCGAATCCGGAAATGCTTACTATGCTTTCGATACCCCAGAAGAGCTCGATAAACTCAGGAAAGATCATCAAAAGAAAAAGGAAAAGTTTACATATGGCGCAGGCAACAGGGATTCACTTAAAAATTCACTGTCATTATCTAAGGAAAAGACTCAAAAGCTTTTGGATTCGGGAATGAAATATGTTATTCGCTGTAAGATTCCAGAAAATGAAGAGCTAAAGTTTCATGATATTATAAGAGGTGAAGTTGTTGTTAATACTTCTACACTTGATGATAAGATTTTAGTTAAATCTGATTGTATGCCTTCGTATCATCTCGCAAATGTTGTAGATGATCATTTAATGAAAATATCCCATGTAATCAGGGGAGAGGAGTGGCTTCCGTCGCTTCCGTTGCATGTTCTTTTATACAGGAATTTAGGATGGGAAAAAGAAATGCCCGAGTTTGCACATTTACCCTTACTACTAAAACCAGATAGGAAGGGTAAATTAAGTAAAAGAGACGGTGAAAGACTCGGTTTCCCGGTGTTTCCTTTGGAATGGAAATTACCATCAGGAGAGATTTATCCAGGTTACCGTGAATCTGGATATTTTCCCGAAGCTTTTGTTAATATGGTTGCTTTGCTTGGGTGGAATCCGGGAACAGAAAAGGAAATCTTTTCACTGGATGAGTTGGTCGAGGAGTTTTCGCTCGACAGAGTTATAAAGTCGGGTGCAAAGTTTGACCCGGAAAAGGCAAAGTGGTTTAATCATTATTATCTGCAGAAAAAAGACGATAAAGAATTAGTATCTTTATTTCAATCTGTTCTCAAAGTTAAAGGTATAGAAGTTTCCGATGAATATATTGAAAAGTTATGCGGGTTGTTAAAAGAAAGAGTCAATTTTGTGTCAGAATTTTGGGAACAATCACATTATTTCTTCTCTTTTCCAAAGCAGTTCAGCATGAGTTTCATAGAAAAAAATTGGAAAGAAAATACACCGAGAGTTTTAATGGAGTTGAAAAATAAATTCAATGCCATAGAGGAATTTAAATCGGATAATATCGAAAAAGTCTTTAAGGATTTTCTTAAAGAAAAGGAATTGGGAAAGAAGCAGGTGATGAGTGTCTTGAGGCTGGTTTTAGTTGGCAGCAACGTTGGTCCAGGTCTGTTCAAAATTGTGGAACTGCTGGGAAAAGATGAAGTTGTTAAGAGAATAGAATATGTAGCAAACAGGATCATAGTTTGAATTAAGAACCCTGTACGCTTACGCTACGAGGCAAGCAAGGATTAACGATTTGAGAATTAAGAAGAAATAATATGGACCTTTTAAGAACTTTAAAAATCAAAATTAGTTAATCGGTGTTCGATGTTCAGTTTTTACTTATTCATTTTCGCCCAGGAATCTCGCAGTGAAACAGTCCGGTTGAAAACCAGTTTATCTTTGGTCGAATCAGAGTCGACGCAAAAATATCCTTGTCTTTCGAATTGATAATGACATTCAGCGGTATTTCCATTCAAACCGGGTTCTATAAAACCTTTGATTATTTCGAGAGAGTTAGGATTTAAGTTAGATTTGAAATCTTTTCCTTCTTCAACTTCTTCAGGATTTTCTTTTATAAAAAGCCGCTCATACAATCGGATTTCTGCTTCAACTGCATGTTTTGCAGATACCCAATGAATCGTTCCCTTTACTTTTCGTCCGTCGGGTGATTTACCGCCCTTTGATTCAGGGTCATATGTGCAATGTAGCTCGGTCACTTCACCTGTCTTTTCATTTTTAATTACTTTTTCACATTTTAAAAAATATGCGTATCTCAAACGCACTTCACCTCCGGGTGTGAGACGGAAGAACTTTTTAGGAGGGTCTTCCATAAAATCATCCTGTTCTATATAAATCTCTCTTGAAAAGGGAACCTTTCTCGAACCCATTTCAGGGTCTTCGGGATTGTTCAGTGCATCTAATTGTTCGGTCTTGTCTTCAGTATAATTGGTTATTACAACTTTCAAAGGATTCAAAACACACATAACCCTTGGAGCCTTTTTGTTAAGGTCTTCTCGAACGCTATGCTCGAGAAGAGCAACGTCTATCACATTGTCTCGTTTGGCAATGCCGACACGGTCTGCGAAATTGCGAATTGATTCAGGAGTATAGCCGCGTCTTCGTAAACCCGACAATGTTGGCATACGCGGGTCATCCCATCCGCTTACGTGTCCTTCTTCGACGAGTTGGAGAAGCTTGCGTTTACTCATTATTGTGTAGTTGAGATTGAGCCGTGCAAATTCAATCTGTCTTGACGGGAAAATCTCAAGTTCTTTTATAAACCAGTCGTAGAGCGGTCTATGAATTTCAAATTCTATACTGCAAAGCGAATGTGTGATTTTTTCAATCGAGTCGGATTGCCCGTGAGCAAAATCGTAAGTAGGGTATATGCACCATTTGTTTCCTGTTCTGTGATGGTCTGTGTGTATGATGCGATAAATAACGGGGTCACGCAAGAGTGTATTAGGTGCTGACATGTCTATCTTTGCACGCAGGACTCTTTCTCCTTCTTTGAATTCACCGTCACGCATCCTTTTGAAAAGGTCAAGATTCTCTTCAACAGAGCGGTTTCTATACGGACTTTCTTTTCCCGGAACTGTTGGCGTTCCTCTGGATTCCGTGATATCTTTGGAACTCAGCTCGCATACGAATGCTTTTCCTTTTTTAATAAGTTTTACAGCATATTCGTAAAGTGTTTCGAAATAATCCGAAGCATAGTAAAGCCTGTCATCCCAGTCGAAGCCAAGCCAGTGTATATCATACATGATATTGTCCACGTATTCGACTTCCTCTTTAACTGGGTTTGTATCATCGAAACGGAGGTTGCAGAGACCGTTGTACTGCTCTGCCAAGCCAAAGTTCAGGCATATTGCCTTTGCGTGCCCGATGTGGAGATAGCCGTTCGGCTCCGGGGGGAAGCGTGTATGCACCCTGCCTTCGTG
>CAYYJH010000082.1:0-12828 GCA_964472195.1 uncultured Ignavibacteriaceae bacterium
TACAATCTATATAAACTCTCTTTATGAATAATGAAAGTTTCGGAAGACTCTGCGTGAACTTAAAGCTCTTTTGCAAATGTTAGGCATAACATGATAAGGTAAGAACCGCTCGCGGGAAGTCAACTCATATCATGACAGCACTGCTAATGTCCCGCCAAAAAGAATGGCGGGCAGGCACCAATCCAAAAAATATAACCGCAAGAACATAATTCCTCTATTGTTTAATAATTGACATATTCCTATTATATGTATATTTTTGTCAATGTTAATTTAACCCTGATAGAAAATACAATTGGGGATTAAATGAAAGGAAAATTTGAACGCTACGGAAAAAAAGCAGAGATTCGATAAAGACTCGGTTTCGAGAATAGAAGAGCTGTTCAATACAAAATTTGAGAAGACCGAAAGTTCTTATTCTGTAAAGATTAAAAGCCAAAAGAGTAATACGATAATATCTCTCGAAATATTGCTCGAAGGTGGTAATGAATGTCTAATCTCAGTCTATACAAGCAACTGTCACCTGCAACTGCAATCGTGCAGCAGTTTCTTAATTAGTGAAATGTTAGAAGAGGTGATTTTTATTTCGGAGATGAAAGATAAAATATCAGGTTTGATAATATCAAAGCAGGGTGATTGCTCTCTTTATTCAAATGTAGACAAAAGCATCCTAAATAAAGATTTTTCAGAATTGAATTCAGAAAAACTCCTCTCCGCAGTAGCTTTGTCGGTTACTGAATCAGTTAATTAATGAATTAGAATTTTATATTAAATTTTGTTAAGGATTTATTTTGCACAATCCTGATATAAACGTATTTTTTTTAGAAGAGTTTTTGAATGTACATGAAGTAAATGATAAATCCTGGAAAAAGAGCTTTAAGCGAAGGGCAAAACAGCTTGTAAAAAATATTTTAAAGAAAGAGGAACTAAAGTGCAGTTATATTAATTTAGTATTCTGTGATGATGAGAAGATAAGGAATATAAACCGAAAATATCTCAAACATGATTATGAAACCGATGTATTGACTTTTTATGATAAAGATGATGATGGATTAGTTGAAAGCGATGTGATTGTTTCAGTTGAAACTGTTTTAGAAAATTCAAAAAGATATAAAACAAAGTTTGAAGATGAGTTGAATAGAGTTGTTGTGCATGGTGTTTTACACTTATGCGGATACGATGACGACACGAGGTCTGGTAAAATTAAAATGAGAAAAAGGGAAAAACATTATTTAAATTTTTCTGCCGCGAAGACACCCTGATACGGTCATACTTACTTAAGGGGCAGGCAAAGACACAAAGAATATAATAAAATATAAAATACGATATATTAAATGCAGGATAAAGTAATAGAAATAATTGTTTACATTCTAAGTGAGATTAAGAATCTAAAACAAATAAACGATATTGATATGGAGAGACTTACAAAAATAGGCTACACCGAAAATGAGATCAATACAGCTTTTGCCTGGTTGTATTCTAAAATTGACCGTGGTGAGAATATTTTCAAAGGGACTAAAGCTTCAAATAAATCGAAAAGATTTTTTCATGAAGCGGAAAAAAATACTCTTACGACAGATGCAATGGGTTATTTAATGATGTTGATGGAGCTGGGTTTGCTTTCGGATGTAGATGAGGAACTTATACTCGATAAACTATTTTATTCAAGTCTTCAGAAAATTGATCTTGTGGAGTTGAAAAGCATTATAGCCTCTTTAATACTCGACCTTGATAATAAATCCGAAAAACTGGATAGACTGTTTCTTCAGAATAATGACACAATACATTAATAAAGCATTTAAGATAATAATTATTTCCAGAAATTATAAAGTTTATGAGTAAATCGTTAGTAATAGTTGAATCACCTTCGAAAGCCAAAACAATCAATAAATATCTTGGCAGTAATTATGTTGTTGAAGCTACTGTCGGTCATATAAAGAACTTACCGAAATCGAAGATGAGTGTTGAAATAGATAAGAATTATGATGCTGAATTCGAAGTTATTAAAGGAAAAGAGAAAGTCATAAAATCTCTTAAGTCTATAGCTAAGTCATCGGATAAGATATTCATAGCAACTGACCCGGACAGGGAAGGTGAAGCTATTGCCGATGATATAGCTGATGAAATCATTTCCGTGAATAATAAGATTCACAGGGTTTTATTTAACGAAATTACGAAATCTGGAGTAGCACATGCGATGGAAAACCCCAGGAATATTGATAAGAATCTCGTTTCTTCACAAATTGCCAGAAGAGTAATGGACAGGATACTGGGTTATAAGTTAAGTCCGTTTTTGTGGAAGACTTTTTATTACGGATTATCTGCAGGCAGGGTCCAGTCTGTAGCATTAAAATTAATTTGTGAAAGAGAAAAAGAGATCAAAGATTTTAAACCAAAAGAATACTGGTCTATTCACGGAATATTTTCAAAGCCTTCCGGAAACACAAAATCATTTGCAGCAAAATTATATAAAATTAATGATGATACTCTGAAGTTTAATGGAGAGAAACCATGTATAGAGAATATCGATAGGGCTCATGCAATTGTTGAAGAACTCAGAGGAAATAAATTTAAGATTATAGATGTCCGGGTAAAATCTGTAAAAAGGAATCCACCCGCTCCGTTCACAACGAGTGTTCTTCAGCAAACAGCTTCATCTAAACTTGGTTTCTCACCTAAAAAAACGATGATGCTTGCTCAGAAACTGTATGAAGGGATTGAAGTTGAGAAAGGTGAAGGCAACGTCGGGTTGATAACGTACATGAGAACAGATTCTACGAGGATTAGTCCTGAAGCTATTCATTCTGCAAGGGAGTTTATAGAAAAAAATTATGGTAAAGAATACATTCCTGAAAAAGCGAAAATATTCACCGCTAAAGGAAAGACACAGGACGCACACGAAGCGATTCGACCATCGGATGTTTTAAATAAACCCGAAACATTAAGGAAGTTAGGAAAAGATCTTCATGCTTTATACACTCTTATCTGGAAGAGATTCGTTGCCTCCCAGATGAATCCAGCAGTGTTCGACCAAAAAACGGTTATTTTAAAAGCATTAAGTCCAACAGGTGGGAAGACGGAATACTTCTTCAAAGCGACGGGAAGGGAATTAATATTTAGTGGATTTCTTAAAGTTTATGAATATACAAACGGAAATAGCAAAGAGGACAATCAAGAAGAATTATCTGTAATTCCCGCAGATATAAAAATAGATGACATGTTTAAAGCAATAAGCATTTCTAAAGAACAACATTTTACGAATCCACCTCCGAGATATAATGAGAGTAGTTTAATAAAACAACTCGATAACCTCGGTATAGGAAGACCGAGTACATTTGCGTTGATTGTTTCGACTGTTATCGATAGAAAATATGTCGATTTGATTGAACGTAAGCTTTATGCTACAAGTTTAGGTATGAAAGTCGATGAGATACTCGGTAAGCACTTTTCTGATGTGATAAATGCAAAGTTTACTGCTAAGATGGAAGATGAATTAGATACAATAGCAAATGGTAAATCTACATATAAAAATGTCCTCGATGATTTTTACATTCCGTTCAGTAAAGATATGGAATTAGCAGATGGTGTGGCTGCTGATATAAAAAAATTGTTGACGGAAGAAACAGATATAGACTGTCCCGAGTGCGGAGCAAAGACAGGAGCAAAGATGGTTAAGAAGTGGGGGAGAAATGGTCAGTTTCTTGCATGCGAGAAATACCCAGCATGTAAATCATCGATGCCTTTGGAAGAAGAACAGGAAGAACATGATAAAATTAACAATCAAAGGAAAGTAATATGTGACTTATGCGGAGCAGATATGCAAATTAAGGTCGGCAGATATGGAAAATTTTATGGTTGTAGTAATTATCCAAAGTGTAAAGGTATTAAACCCGTAACACTCGGTATAAAGTGTCCGAAATGTAATAAAGGTGAAATTGTCCAGAGGAGAGGCGGAAAAAGAAAAAACTTATTTTATGGATGTACTAAATATCCGGATTGTGATTTTCTGACGAATGCAGAACCGGTAATAAAAACCTGTTCGAAATGCAACAACAATTATCTTGTTAAAAAAACTACGAAAAAGGATGGTGACTTCCTCCAGTGTCCGGAATGCAAAGAAAAATATGAATTAGTAGCTTCTGACATTCAAGAAAATGATAACCAGACACACCAAGAATAAGTTCGATTGTTAAATTCAGATAATTATGTTATTTTTATATTAAATAATTTACTGAATTTGTCTTGAGAAAGTCTTTTTCCAAATATCTTGAAGAGTATTTAGAATATTTAAAGCTCACGAAGAATTATTCCGAGAACACTGTCATTTCTTATAAAAATGATTTAGAACAATTTGGGAAGTTTTTGTCTTTTACTTTGAAGGATTCTCACCGAAAGAGTGAACCTGATATCAGAACTCTTGATATTGATCTTGAGAAAATTGATCTGTCATTACTCAAATCATTTATTGCTGAATTATACGATAAAGAGGGTTCTTTAACCGGAGTGAAGAGTCCAAAAGATGAAAAATATTCTCCACGTTCGGTTTCGAGAAAAATCTCAGTTTTAAAATCGTTTTTCAAATATCTTTATAAACGAAAATACGTTTCGAGTAATCCTTCATCGGGATTGATATTTCCTAAATTAAATAAAAGACTTCCGGCGTATCTAAGCAGTTCGGAGTTAAACAAATTGCTGGAAGAAAGAAATTACCTTAAAATAAAAATTATTGATCTTGCAATTATTGAATTATTTTACAGCACCGGAATCAGACTCTCTGAACTTATAAATTTAAAATTCAGAGACATTAATTTTAATAAGCGGACGTTGAAGGTTTTAGGGAAAGGTTCAAAAGAGAGAATAGTACCGTTTGGCGAAAAAGCTGAAATTGCAGTGAGGAATTATTTAAAGATAAGAGAAATCTGCAACACAAATAAATTGGAATATTTGTTCGTAAGCAATTCAGGTAAAAAATTATATCCAGTACAGGTCAACAGACTCATAAAAAAGAATCTTGCATTAGTAACAGAGTTAAAGAAAAAATCGCCGCACGTTTTACGACACTCGTTTGCAACGCATCTTCTCGATAGGGGGGCGGATATACGAGCAGTGAAAGACCTCCTTGGACATGAGAGTCTTTCCACAACCCAGATATATACGCACCTAACTCCGGAAAAGCTAAAGAAGGTTTATAAACAGGCACATCCGAAAGCATAAGTCAATGTGTGTATACAAAACGGATTTTGTTATATGTTGATTTAAGAACACCGATTAACGATTTTTGAATTCAGAATTTAGCATTCTATAGTTTTATTATTGAGTGTACTTAGAATTTATTAACTGAAAATATTTTTTTTATAAATTAGAACAAAATAACAATGTTCGAGCAGCAAAAAATAAGACTGAAAGATAAGAGAGAGAAATTAGATCAGTTACGGAGGTTTCTTTGAAATAGATGAAAATTCATCTAAGATAAAGGAATTAGAAAAGGTAACAGAGAAAGAAGGTTTTTGGAACGATAATAAAACCGCACAAAAAACACTTCAGAATATTTCACATCTAAAAAAATGGATAGAAGAATATAATAAAGGTAAGATGCTTTTATCCGATATTGATACGTTAATTGAAATCGCTGAATCCGAAAATGAAGAATCGGTAACTGAAGAACTTGATTCAGACATTGATAACTTCGAGAAAGAGCTTTCTGAACTGGAATTCAAAAAAATGCTTTCTGACAAGGATGATATCAGAGATGCTATCATAACAATAAACTCAGGTGCAGGAGGTACTGAATCACAGGACTGGGCAGAGATGCTTCTTCGGATGTATTTAAGATATTGTGAAAAATATGGATTCAAGGCGGAAGTCGTTGACAGACTCGAAGGGGACGGTGCGGGTATAAAGAGTGCTACCATCGAAGTGTTTGGTGAATATGCGTATGGATATTTAAAAGCTGAAAATGGTGTCCACAGGCTTGTGAGAATATCTCCGTTTGATTCGAATAAAAGAAGGCACACATCGTTTGCAGCTGTTTATGTGAGTCCTATAATTGATGACGACATTGAAATCGAATTGAATACCTCGGATTTGAAAATTGATACTTTCCGTGCAGGTGGAGCAGGAGGACAGAATGTTAATAAAGTTGAAACAGCGATAAGGATAACACATCAACCATCGGGAATAGTTGTTCAATGTCAAAATGAAAGATCTCAAATGCAAAACAAACAGAATGCTTTGAAAATGCTCAAGTCGAAGTTGTACATAATTGAGAAGGAAAAAGAAATGGAAAAACTCCAATCGATAGAAAAATCAAAAAAGAAAATCGAGTGGGGAAGCCAGATAAGGAGCTATGTGTTTCATCCTTATAATATGGTTAAGGATCATAGAACAAATTATGAAACCAGCGATACTCAATCGGTAATGGACGGTGATATTCATGAATTCTTGAAAGCATATTTATTGAGTTAAACTTATTCTAACTTGTATCAAGCTCATGATTCACAACACAATAAACGATAACAACTATTGAATTACAAATATTTCATAGCGAAAAGATATTTATTCTCAAAGAAAGATTCGAAGTTTGTTTCTTTTATTACCTACATTTCAATTCTCGGTGTCTCTCTTGGTGTTGCAACTTTGATAATTACAGTCTCTATTTTAAATGGTTTTGAGAAGGAAGTTAAAGACAAAGTTGCAGGTCTCGTATCACATATTCAAATAAAATCATTTTTACCAGAAGGTTTAGGTAATTATGAATATGCAATTGATGACATTAAGGAGAATATTCCAGAGGTGAATTCTATCTCACCAATAGTTCAAAAAGAAGCCGTAATCAGGAATCAAGAAACGGTAGAAGGAATAATTCTGAAAGGAATTGTTCCTGAAACTGATTTATCGACAGCGAGGAACAGGATTGTTACTGGTGATTTTAATCTTAAACCTATTGATTCGACATTTTCGAGACTATTAGTAGGAGATAAACTTGCAAAAAAGCTTGGGCTTGAAGTAGGAAATAAAGTAATAGTATTTGGATTAAAGGGTATTCCTTCTCCATTCAATCAACCTAAGCTCAAACAATTTAGAATTAGTGGTATATATGAAACAGGATTAAGAGATTATGATGATGTTATTATATATACAGACCTGGCAACATCCCAGGATTTGTTTGACCTGAAAGATAACATCACGGGCATTGAAATAACCGTTAAAGATGTTGACAAAGTTGAAGATGTTGTTTTGCAGATTAAGAAGTTGTTCGGTTATCCATATTATCCAAAATCTATGTTCAAATTGTATAAAGGACTTTTTACATGGGTAGAATTACAAAAAGAACCTACACCGATAATTTTAGGATTAATTATTATCGTAGCGACATTCAATATAGTCGGGACCCTGTTGATGTTAGTCCTGGAAAAGACGCATTCAATCGGAGTTTTAAAATCATTGGGTTCGAGTAAAACCGATATAATGAAAATATTTTTGATTGATGGATTGATAATCGGAGTATTTGGAATAATTTTTGGTAACATTCTTGGTATTGGGATATCATTAGCAGAGCTGAAATATAGATTTTTTAAACTCCCGGAGCAGTATTATGTAAAAACCGTTCCTATTTTATTGCAGCCGGAATATATAATTCTCATCTCTTGCATTACCATTGCACTCGTCTTCTTAGCGACAATTATACCAGCATACTTAGCATCGCGTTTTGATCCTGTTAAATCCATGAAGTTTATGTAAATACAGTATGGATAAATCTCCGGAAAAAATTCAATCAATGTTTGATGAGATAGCAGGTAGATATGATTTGCTAAACCATTTATTCACGTTTAATTTAGACAAAAAGTGGAGGCGAGACATTGTCTGCAGGATTGAGAGAGATGAAATTGCGAAGGATGTTTTATTAGATCTGGCATCTGGAACAGGGGACTTGACAATGGAATTAATATCTTTAAATCCGGATAAATTATATTCATGTGATATTTCGTTAAAAATGTTGGAGGTTCAAAGGAATAAATTAAAAGATAAGGACGTAATTATTTCACAAGCGGACGCTGAAAATCTGCCTATGGAAAGTGAAAGTATCGATATAGTAACGATTGGGTTTGGAATAAGGAATTTTGAAAACCTGAAAAATGCATTAACAGAAATTTTTAGAGTGTTGAAAAAGGGAGGGTCTGTGATAATTCTGGAAATGTTCAGTCAACCTAAAATGAAAAAAGGAATATACAATTTTTATTTCAGTAAAATTATACCCGCTGTGGGCAATAGGATTTCTAATAGTAACTATGCTTACGATTATCTATTCAGTTCAGTAAATGGTTTTTATACTTCCAAAGAACTAATTATATTATGCAAGAATTTAAATTTCGAGTTATACCATATAAAAAACAATTTTAGAAATTTAGTAAATACTTTGTACTTTAGAAAAAATAATTGATAAAATTATCTGACCACCTATGATAAAAGCGAGGATTGAAATTATATTTTGATTTTATTAAATTAAAAATTCTTTAAAAATAATTAATTGATGAAAAAGCTAAAGGGCAAGACAAAATACAGATTAACACAGCAGACAGCCAAGAAGAATGTTCAGCAGAAAAAGAGAGATCCCTTTAAAGAAAGAGGAGTCGACAAGTTTATAGATTTTAGAGATGTTCGATTATTAACACGATTTCTAAATGAGCAAGGGAAATTATTACCCGCGAGAATCACGGGTGCACCGGCGAAAATGCAAAGAAAGCTTACCAAAGCTGTAAAAAGAGCAAGACATCTTGCTTTAATTCCTTTTGTCAGCGAAGGTACAAAATATTAATATTTTTTTTACTCCGTAGGAGTTCCTACGTGATACTTTTATTTATATAACTCCTCAGTTTTCATACTAAGGAGTTATTTTATTTTTAACATACCTATGAAATACTATTTCAAATTATTACTACCATTACTGTTATTTTCATTTCTTCCTGCAATAATCATACAAGCGCAAACAACTGATTCCTCGCTTATTTTAGGAGAATACTCAATTTCTAAGGTTATTGATGGAGATACATTTAGGTTCGAAGGTCTTGAGGGTTCAGGAAGATTACTATGCATAGATACTGAAGAAACATTCAAAGGGAAAGATGCTTTGCAAAAAACAAATGAAATTTCCAAAACCTGGAAGGAATATTATCAGAGTGTGCGGGACAGCAGTAAGATGCCAGTTAAGACTCAATCACCTTTCGGATACGAAGCATGGCAGTGGGCAAAAGATTTTATGGAGAATGTTAAGTACGTAAGATTGGAAAGAGATAACAATGAACGTACTATTGGAACATTCGGAAGATCTCTTGTTTATGTGATAGCTTATAAAGACGGCAAGGAAATTAATTACAATGTAGAATGCGTCAGGTTAGGGTATAGTCCTTATTTTAATAAATACGGTGAGAGTCAGAGATTTCATGATGAATTTGTAGAAGCACAAAATTTTGCTAAGGAAAATAAACTCGGGATATGGAGCACTGATGAGAAATGTTATCCTGATTATGATGAACGTATAACATGGTGGAATGTAAGAGCAAAACAAATGAAATTATTTGAAGACAATTATAGTGATGTTGATAATTATATAAATTTGTATAACGATGATGCGTATTCAAAATTAGAAGACTTCGAATATGATGAAGTAATTGTGTTCGGGAGTATAAGTGATGTTCTTACAAAAAAACTTCCATATATTATTAGAATACCGTATGCGAACAGAAGAAATTTTGATGTTGTTATCTTTGAAAAAAATGTAAACCTGATAAATGAATTGAATATTGATGAGTTAAAAGAATATAATGTCTATGTTAAGGGAATATTGTCAAAATATAAAGATGGATATCAAATTATTCTTAGAAATAAAGAACAAATTTGGATGGAATAGTTATATTATGTGTATGAGATCAATTCACTTTTTTTAAAACAATTAAAGTTATATCATCATACTGTTTTGTTCCTTCGGTAAAACTTTTTAATGAATCCTTAATACTTTCTAAAATACCTTTAACATCCTCATTTTTAGTAGAGTGAATTATTTCCTTTATTTTTTCCTCCCCAAATTCGCATTTGTCTTTATTCAAAGCTTCGTTAACTCCATCAGTATAAAGTACGATGATATCATTGTTATCAATATTTATTTTTCCGGTTTCATAGTTTAATCCTTCATTCATTATCCCGATTATTAAACCACCTTTCTCAAGTAATTTGAAAGAACCATTAGATAAATGAAACGGGGGATTATGACCTGCATTTACGTACGAGAAAGAGTTTTCTTCGCTATCGAGTATGCCCCAGAAAAATGTAATAAATTTTTCCGGGCTCGTATTTTCGTAAATCAGTTCATTTATCTTGTGAGTAACGTCAGCTAAATTAAAATCATCGTCATTATATAATTTTAGGAATGAGTGAACAGCAGACTGGATGTTTGCCATAAGCAGTGAAGCCGGTGTTCCTTTCCCGGAAACATCCGCTATTACTAATGCGAGTTTCGTATCCGAGAGTTTTATTATATCGAAATAATCACCCCCAACATGCATGGCTGGAATATTTTCTGCAGATATCTGGTAATTTTTGATAACGGGAATTTCTTTTGGCAATAAAGCAACCTGTATTTCTCTAGCAATTCTTAATTCATTCTCAATCTTTTGTTTATCGAGATATTCCTGAAAGAGTATCGTGTTTTCAATCGAGATTATTGAAAGATTAATAATCGATTCCAGAAATTCTATATCGCTTTCCGAATATTTTGTTTTATCCAGTTTACTGCCCAGGCACACAAGATTTTCAACTTTCCCGTTATTTAGCATCGGGATGATTTGCTCATAATCCTTTGAAGAAAGAAATTTGATAAATTTATTATCATAGTTTTCAGAAACAGTTGTCGGTTTTGTTATTTGCATTAAATCAGAAGGATCGATCTCATCTATATTAATTTTAGCATTTTTGTTGAGTATATAAAATTTATCTGATTTGTATTTCGATAGAATAAGCAAGTCTTTAATACCATAATTTCCTAATAAAGTATACCTCAACAACTTCATTATTTTATCTCTGTCCTGAAAATAAGCGTTGAACTCCTGACTTAGCTCAAAAAGTGATTTTAGTTGATGAACTTTGCCATTCAGGTTTTTATTTAATTGTTTTATTTCATTAAACCTTAGTGTATTCTCAATAGAAGATGCGGAAATGTTAAGCAGAGTTTCAATAAATACTATCTCATGCTTAGTCAGCTCGGTAGCGTTTCCCTTTTTTCCTAAACAGAGAACTCCAATCAAATTATTCCCGAAGTATATCTTGAAGAAGAATTCAATGTTATTTTCTTCAAAGAAAATTACATTATCTGCCAGATCGTCTCGTCGAAATACAGGAATTTTAGGACAAACACATTTAATAGCAGTGCCAATAAGTTTATTATCCATTCCCTTCACTGAATCCACAGTGAAATAATTCAAAGAATCTTCTTCGCCTCTTTTTATCAGTACCAAACCTTTTGTGATAAGCATTTTTCCCATAATGCTTAACAGGATATTGCCAAGAATGAATTCTAAGTTCAGGTTGCTGTTAATCAGTTGGGAGAATTCAATTAAAGAATCTAATTCGAGTTGCTTTTGTGTGGAATCCTTATCCTGCATTGGTTTAATAAATTAATCTTTATAGATCATAATTTAATAAATAATAATTACAACTGAAATGTGGTTTGAGGGATTGTTAGTCGAGTGATTTTGTTAATGTCAGGAAGTTAACATTAGGGCTGCAGCACTTGTATTCAATTTTATTCATAAATTTTTTCATCATTGGTATTCCTAATCCTCCAACTTTACATTTTGCAAAGTATTCTTCCATGTCGGGATTTTCAACATTGTTTGGATCAAACTCTAAACCTTCGTAAGTTATCGCTATTTTAAATTGTTTTTTTGTATGAAAGACTTCGATTTTAATTTTTTTATTAGTATTATAATGGTGAGCATATTTTA
Source organism: uncultured Ignavibacteriaceae bacterium (assembly GCA_964472195.1). Lineage (GTDB taxonomy): Bacteria > Bacteroidota > Ignavibacteria > Tepidaquicellales > Tepidaquicellaceae > BS750m-G4. The sequence goes on from CAYYJH010000082.1 coordinate 11,994, forward strand.
TAACATTTGTGCAAGCTTCGTCAACAGACATTACAATCTGGTTTATTGTATCAGCATTCGCACCCGTCTCTTTAGCTTTTTCTTCAATATATTTTCGAACGCGTGCTAAATTTTCTGTTGAGCTTGAAATTACTATTTTATTGTGGTCATCCAAAATCGATACTTATGATTGTCAGTAAAAAATAAATTAATGAAATTTTTCTAAAGCCGTTTTCTCTTCCTTATAAATCTCAAACAGAATCGGGAAACCCAGCATATCAAAAACATTGTAGATTTTATCGCTCATTGAACAAAGCTTAATATCTCCTGCATTGTTTCTCATGGTTTCAATATAAGCCATAAAAACACCAAGACCTGCACTGCTGATATATGACAGCTTTTGAAAATTCACTACTACTTTGTGTTTTTTCTCCGATATCAATTTTTCGAAAGCATTTTCAAGTTCGCTGGAAGTGTGTGCATCCAGAAAACCGTCGAGATACAAAATTGATATATCTCCTTTATTTGTTTCTTTTAAATTGAATTCTTCCATAATTATGATTTGTTTATTGAGCAAAATCCGAAAAATAAAAATCAAATGAAATGAAATTTACTTTTTTTCGAATCTCTAAATCTACAATTTATATATACTCAGATAACTGTTATAAGTTACAGTCAATGTCTTTATGCGGGTAAATGGTCTTTCGAATTTCAAAAGAGTGATATCTGGCAAGTCACGGACAACATAGTCGCAAGCCACTCCGTGACTTTTTCGTTTTCAAAGGTGTCATGGTGTGAACTATGACACGCCAGATATAGAGTTATAAGTTATAGTTAATTTTTTTATGTAGGTGTG
>CAYYJH010000083.1:0-7576 GCA_964472195.1 uncultured Ignavibacteriaceae bacterium
AAATGTTTTTATTGTGTCTCGAATCAATTGCATCAATGCCAATGATATTTTCTCTCCTTGAAACTGTTTATTAATTATATTAAATTGAAAACCTTATAAAAATAAATGTAATAAAGATTACAATGAAAAAGGGAATTCATCCAAAATATTATAAGTGTGATGTAATATGCAACTGTGGTGAGAACAAAGGAGTTTTATTTACGACGCGTTCTACAGTACCTGAAATAAAAGTTGAGATTTGCTCGCAATGTCATCCGTTCTTCACAGGTACTCAAAAGATAGTTGATACAGCGGGGCGTGTTGAAAAGTTTATTAAGAAATACGGTACAAGAGATAAAAAACAAGAGAAGGAAAAATAACCCTATAAAATATTAGACCTACAAAAAGCCCGCTTAATGCGGGCTTTTTTGTTTTAATATTAAGAGTCTTACATTCTTGAAAATTATTTAATATTTTGAGAATTATATTACAAACTGTTAAACATAAATTCTAATTATAAAATAACTGAGAGGATTTTTAATTGAGAGTATTAATTTTTGAAGATGATTCTTATGATAGTTTGTATCCGTTATCGACTTTGAGAAGTGTGTTCGAAATTAAATGTGGGATTTTTACATTAAAAGATAAGATAGAAAACATACTTGGTAGAAAGTATAATGTCTCATTGCATTGCAGAATTCAACTGGCAAAATATCTTTCGGAAATTTTTCCCGACTATAATGTTAATCGTATATATAATGATGATTATTTGTTTTTAAATGGGCGAGTTGTTTTCAATGATGAGTCTTTAAAAAGGATTATTCATAAACTACCAGAAAATTCATTAGTTGTTGAAAACAAAATGGTAATTGCTGCGAAGATATCAAAAAAGAAAATAAGTTCATTTAAAAATAAGATTGAAGATAATGTAAATGATAACACCTTGTCCTCTGAAGATTTTTCGGAATTAAGAATTGTCAAAAGGGAAGAAATTTTCGGTGGAAATTCTGATTCCTATTATGTGCTAAAGTACCCCTGGGATGTGATAAAAATTTTTAACGAAACACTTAGTGATGAGCTTCAGTATTTATTAAAGAAAAAAGGAACAGCATTAAAGAAGATCAAAGGCGTATCGTTTATAAATGAAAAGAAAATTCAAATATCTAAAGACGTAAATGTTTACCCAAATGTTGTTTTAGATGCGGGAAGCGGTGGAATACATGTTGATGAGGGATCCACAATAGAGCCATTCTCATATATTAAAGGACCTGTATATGTAGGGAAAGATTGTGTTGTAAAATCAGGTACAAAGCTATACGGTCCCTGCAGTATTGGGAAGCACTCTAAGGTGTCGGGTGAAATATCTCATTCACTGTTTCATTCGTTTGTAAATAAACAACATGCAGGGTTCTTCGGTCATTCTTATGTCGGGGAATTTGTAAATATAGGGGCTGAGACTACTACCAGTAATCTCAAGAACAATTATTCGAAAATTAAAGTACAGTTTAGTGGGAACATTGTTGACACTGGAATGCAATTTTTAGGAAGTATCGTAGGTGATCATACCAAGCTTGGGATAAATACTCTAATTAACACGGGAACAATTATTGGTGTTTTTTCAAATATCGCCGGTGGAGGTTTTCAGCATAAGGAAGTTAAACCATTTTCATGGAACATATTTGGAAGGTCATCAGCGAATTATAACATTGAAAAGGCTATAGATACTGCAAGAATTGTTATGAAGAGAAGAAATATAGAGATGAATCTAAACTTAGAGAAACTTATTCGAAGCGTCTATAATGATTTCAATCGATAATTATTAATGCATTATCATTACAGAAATTCCCTCCTATATTATTATTCATACAGAATTTCATTTCCCATTATTAAATTCTAAAATAACAAGACTATGGTGAAATATAAATAGATTGAAAAAGGATTCACAATTATCTATTTTGATTGTTCAATTTTTAGGGCGGTTAGCTCAGTTGGTTAGAGCGCTACGTTGACATCGTAGAGGCCATTGGTTCGAATCCATTACCGCCCACATGTTAATTCAGTTTTGTTTTTATTAATTAAAAGAGGCAAACAATGTTTAATAAGAAGAATTACTTTTTTTTAATGCTGTTAATAATTTTTTCGGGAAACATAGCTTTATCGCAAGTTGATAATTTTATAACTCAGTACGACCCTTATATTTTATCCTTGAAAAAATTCACTTTTTATTATCCAGTTGATGATGATCCTTTAACGGGTACATCGAATTTTGTGATTGTTTTAAGGGGAAACATCGGCAGTCAAAAAGATGCTTTTATCAAATTTATAACTGCTGACCAGGTAGGTTTTGATGATGCAAGAGAATTTGAGGAGGGCTATATTCAGACAGTTAATTCATTGATAAAAAAAGGAATATTGGTGCCACCATCTAAAGATGTGAGTGGTTCTTATTTTTTAGACCTTACAGTAAGTGGTTATGCTGATCTTACGGATTCTGATTATGAAAAGATTAAGAAGATTGCGGGATCAGACATGTTACCGGTATCTACGTCAGTAATAAATTCCTTTACCGGTATATATAATAATTTCCCGACAAAGAACGACATTTATATACCATCAGATAGGAATTGGGCTGAAGCTCAGGCTTTTCTTGCAGGAATGAATACCCGGAAAAAAGTTGATTTAGGTTCTATAACTTTTAAGTCACCTATGATAGCGGATATAAAGAACATTACAGGTTCGGAAAATCTGGCAGCGGGCGATAGGACCATCGAGAACAAAAAAGAATATGCAATTGCAATTCTAAATTTCGAGTCCCTTCGGGATGAGCTTATGGTTTATGAACAGGATTATTATAAAAAATTAAAGGAAATCTTTTTAAAATTAGCAGGTAATAATATTTATCAGGAAGAATATTTTAAAATAGTTGATGAGCTTAATGATTTTAAAGCAGCTGGTTTCAAAGATAGAGATGATGTTTACATTACCCCCGAAGCAAAAAAGCAGCTTGGCAATCTTCTTGAAATATTTATTATTTCAACCCCGATTAAAGTTGATACTAATAAAACTTCAGAGAGCATGATATCAATAGAAGGTCAGGTTGTCTTGGATTATTTCAGGGAGAATATAGGCTCCAATAAAGATAGACTGAATAAATACATCTACGAGGACTACCTTGGAAATGATGTTAACAGAGTTAAGCTTCAAAGAGATATTGACCTTATTAGAAACTATTACAATTTAAGATAACGATTAAATATTGTCAGATAAGATAAAAATAACATTTCCAGACGGTGGTTCGAAAGAGTATGACAAAGGAATACTCCCATACGAAATTGCAAAAGGTATAAGCAAAGGATTAGCTAACGAAATCCTTGTAGCCGAAATTAACGGTGTGCAGACCGATCTTACTACTCCAATTCTAAACGATTCAAAAATTGTGTTTCATAAATTCGATTCGGAAAAAGGAAAAGAAGTTTACTGGCACACTTCTTCCCACATGATGGCTCAAGCTATCGGGGAATTATATCCCGGAGCAAAGTTTGGTGTTGGACCTGCTATAGAGCAAGGATTTTATTATGACGTAGATATTGATAAGAAGTTTACCGATGAAGACTTGAAAAAGATCGAAGAGCAAATGTATAAAATTGCAAAACAGGATTTAAAACCCGAACGAGAGGAAATGTCAAGACTTGATGCGATCAAGTACTTTAAATCAAAACGAATAGATCCGTATAAAGTAGAGATACTTGAAACAATCGCAAAAGATGAAGAAAATGTTACGTTGTATCACCAGGACAGTTTTACTGACCTTTGCCGTGGGCCTCATTTACCGTCGACTTCAAAGGTTAAAGCAATTAAACTTTTGTCTGTTTCAGGTTCTTATTGGAGAGGTGATGAAAACAGAAATATGCTTCAGAGAATTTACGGTATTACATTTCCAGAACAGAAAATGCTGGACAAATTTTTAGATAATTTAGAAGAGGCAAAGAAAAGAGACCATCGGAAACTTGGAAAAGAACTGGAGTTATTTTTCTTTCATAGTATTAGTCCTGGAGCACCCTTCTGGCTGCCGAACGGAATGATTATATTCAGGGAGTTAGAAAAATATTGGCGCGAAATGCATGACGGCAGTGGATATCTTGAAACTAATACTCCAATTGTTGTAAAGGACAGCATTTTCAAGCAATCAGGTCATTTAGAGCATTACGAAGAGCACATGTTTAAAATAAGCAGTGAAACGGAGAACCTGTATTTGAAACCTATGAACTGTCCTGAATCTACACTTATATACTCTTCAAAGCTTAGGAGTTATAAAGATTTACCAATAAGGTTAAGTGAAATTGGAAGACTTCACAGGAATGAGTTGAGTGGTGCATTAGGCGGAATGTTTAGAGTACGACAGATTACAATGGATGATGCACACATATTTTGCAGAAATGACCAAATACAAACAGAAATAACCGGAGTCTTAAGTCTTGTAAAGAAGTTCTATTCTGTTTTTGGATTTAAACCAAAGTTTTATTTATCTACACGACCTGATAAGGCTATGGGCGATGTGGAAGTTTGGAATTCAGCAGAGAAGGATTTGGAATCAGCATTAATTTCAAATGAGCTCAATTATAAAATAAAAGAAAAAGACGGGGCATTCTATGGTCCGAAGATTGACATTCATATAAAGGATGTTTTAAACCGCGACTGGCAATTGGCAACAATACAGTTGGATTTTCAAATGCCCGAGAGATTTGACCTGACATATGAAGGAAGCGATGGTATTAAGCACAGACCTGTCATGATTCACAGGGCAATATTTGGGAGCTTTGAACGATTCATGGGGATTTTGATAGAACACTTTGCGGGTGAGTTTCCTCTATGGCTTGCCCCCGTTCAGGTAGCTGTGTTTACAATAAGCGATTCTCAAAAGGATTACGCTAACGAAATTTTCAAAGAACTAAAGAAAGAAAATATCAGGGTTGTTCTTGATGAACGTAATGAAAAAATTGGTTACAAAATTAGAGAGGCAGAAACAAAAAAGATACCTTACATGATTATCTTAGGAGATAAAGAAAAAGAGAACAAAAATATATCATTAAGGAAACATGGTAAAGGAGACTTAGGTAAATTTGAGTTGAAAGAGTTTATCAAAAAAGTTACTTTTTTAATCAAGCAAAGATCTGATAAAGACTTACTTTAATAATTTAAAAAAGGAAAAATTAAAAGTAAAAAGAAATTTAGAGAGCGTGTAAACCAGGGAATTAGGGCGTATCAAGTCAGAGTCATTGATGAAACAGGAGATTCATTCGGAGTTATATCAATCGAAGAAGCGATGAAGATAGCACAATCAAGGGGTTTAGATTTAGTTGAAATTTCTCCAAATTCAAAACCGCCTGTTTGTAAGATTATTGATTATGGAAAATTCAATTACGAAAGACAGAAAAAGGAAAAACTTCAGAAGAAGCATCAGAACGTGATGCAAATGAAGGAAATTCGATTTAATGCTAATACTGATACACATGATTTAGAATTTAAAATTAAACATCTAATACAGTTTTTATTAGATGGACATAAAGTAAAGGCAAGTATAAAGTATAAAGGGAGAATGATAACACATCCTGAAATTGGGAAAAAACTGATGGATGAAATAATTTCAAAGTTAAATGATGTTGGTAAACTGGAATCACCTCCAAAAATGGAAGGACGGATGTTGGTTACTTTTTTAGTACCGGATAAAAACAAGATAAAAGCATATAAAAGTAAAATGCCAAAGCAAGAAGACATTGATACATAGAAGTTTAAATCAAATTAATAAATTTAAAGATAGGAAATACTAATGCCAAAGATGAAATCAAATCGGGGGGCGATGAAAAGACTTAAGACAACAGCTTCCGGAAAAATAAAAAGAGAGAAGTCTTACAGAAGTCATATATTAACGAAGAAATCAAGTAAAAGAAAAAGAAAGCTAAGATCGGCGACATTGGTTTCAAAACAGGATTCAAAAAAAACTAAAAGGATGATCTTAGCGAAGTAAGACAATGCTTTTACATCATGACAACATTTATAACAAGAAAAGGTCAACTTAAAATCTAAACAGATTACCTTTATTTTATAACTAAAATCAGACAGGAAAAATAAATGCCAAGATCAAGAAACAAAGTCGCTTCTCACAGAAGGAAAAAAAGAATCTTAAAACAAGCTAAAGGATATTACGGAGCGAGAAGTAAAGTATATACTGTAGCTAAGAATTCAGTTGAGAAAGGATTGACACATGCATACAGAGATAGAAGATTGAAAAAAAGAGTTTATCGCAGTCTTTGGATCTCTCGAATCAATGCTGCAGCCAGATTAAGTGATACGACTTATTCGAAACTTATGGGTGCTCTGAGGAAAAAGAACGTGGATATTAACAGAAAAACGTTAGCAGATTTAGCTTATAATAATATCGATGCGTTCAACGAAATAGTCAAGTTTGCTAACAGCTAAACAAATATAATTTAAAATAATGTGCAGGCGGGTTTATTTATGCTCGCCTTTATCTTTAAAGTTGATTTTATATCCGAATAGATGCTTGAAAAAATTGAAGAAATAAAAAAGGAAATTCAGGCTGAATCAAACAATGTTGTTGATTCAAAATCCCTTGAGATATTTCGTTTAAAATATTTGAGCAGGAAAGGTTTAATTAATGAACTTTTTGAAGATTTTAAAACCATTGACAAGTCTGACAAAGGGAAAGTAGGAAAATCACTAAATGAATTAAAAAATTTCGCTCAGAATATATTTGAAGATAGGAAAGCAAGATTTGAGAGAAAGGATACAATTAAAGCAGACGCTGATTATACTCTACCGGGTAGAACATACAATATCGGAACGAAGCACCTCATTACACAAGCACTTGAAGAAATAACATCGATTTTTGAAAGGATTGGGTTTGATGTTTACGAGGGATTAGAAATTGAAGACGAATATCACAACTTCGATGCACTGAACACCCCTGATTACCATCCATCACGCGATATGCAGGACACATTTTATATTGATAGTGCCGGAAAGGATAAAAGATATTTATTAAGAACCCACACTTCACCAGGACAGATCAGGGTTATGGAGAAACAAAAACCACCTGTCAGGGTAATTGTCCCAGGAAAATGCTACAGGAATGAAGCAATAAGTTCAAGAAGTTTAGCTGTATTTCACCAGATTGAAGGATTATATGTTGATACAAATGTAACATTTAGAGAATTAAAAGGAACTTTAGATTATTTTGCAAAAGAGTTTTTCGGGAAGGATTTGAAGACTAGAATGAGACCGAGTTACTTTCCGTTTACAGAACCGTCTGGAGAAGTCGATGTTGAGTGTTATTTGTGTAAGGGTAATGGGTGCAGGATTTGTAAACATACTGGCTGGCTAGAGATATTAGGCTGCGGGATGGTTGACCCGAATGTGTTTGATATAGTTGGATATGATTCGGAGAAATATACAGGTTATGCTTTTGGTATGGGGATAGAGAGGACGTTGATGATTAAACACGGCATTCCGGATATAAGAATGTTTTATGAAAATGACATCAGGTTTTTGAAACAATTCAAATAATTTTAAAACTAAA
>CAYYJH010000083.1:7676-10037 GCA_964472195.1 uncultured Ignavibacteriaceae bacterium
ATGGGAGATGTAAAAATTAAGTTGTACCTGGATAAAGCTCCAATTACTGCTGGTAATTTTAAAGATTTGGTTGAGCAAGGATTTTATGACGGGATTATTTTTCATAGGGTAATCGATGGCTTTATGATTCAAGGAGGTGATCCTACGGGGACGGGAACAGGTGGTTCTGATAAGGTTATTCCGGATGAGTTCGGGGAAGGTTTGAAGCATAATCGGAAAGGTATTTTGTCTATGGCAAACAGTGGACCAAATACTGGTAGGTCACAGTTTTTCATAACTCTTGTTCCAACTCCTCATCTTGATGGCAAACATGCAATATTTGGAGAAGTTGTTGAGGGAATGGATGTAGTTGAAAAAATTGGTAAAGTTGAAACGGACGCACGAGACAAACCAATTAAGGATGTTGTAATGACTAAAGTTACAATGATTGAAGAAGAATAAATTTTCTATGATGAATTTTTGAAAAGTTTACAGGATTTTTGGGTTTTTAAACTATCTACAATTTTGTTTATTAACAGTCCCGTATGATTTTATACGGGACTGTTTTATTTTATTTGCGTACTGTATAATATCTAATATTCATTAGTATTGAACTCTCCTTATTTATAATAATTATTTTAAAAGTATGACATTTATCATATTTTTTAAAGTATAGTTTTATTAATTTCATGTAACAACGTAATTAGTATTTTTAAATATTTAATTTAAAATTAGAAATCATGGAAATAAACTTTCCGCAGGATGAGCCTATTTTCCCAATAAGGACGGCTGCAGAATTATTAAATATTTCTGTTCATACATTAAGGATGTATGAGAGAGAAGGATTAATAATTCCATATCAGAAAGAAACGAGACACAGATTATATTCCAAAATAGATATTGAGAGAATAGAATCTATTAGACGCTCTATAAAACAAGATAAAATGAGTATAGCAGGGATTAAAAGAGTTTACTCACTTATCCCTTGCTGGAAATTCAAAGACTGTACAATTGAAAACCGAAAGAATTGTCAGGCTTATAATGGTAATTCTAAACCATGTTGGTCTTACAGGCATGAGGAAGGTGCCTGTTCCACTAACGATTGCAGAAAATGTGAAGTTTACAATGATTATGGGAATTGCAAGAACGTTAAGGATTTATTGAAAGAACTCATAGCTGATTAATAGCTTCTTTTGTCTCTTAAATTCTCTATTGTATTAATATCCTGAGATTTGGTATTAAATTGTCGGTTCGATTTTCTATGTCTGCTTTATTGAAGGAAAATAACGTTTGTTACATCTTCTCAATTTATTCCTTTCAATTTTTTTATCGGTTACCTACCTTTCTCATCAATTAATAGTTTTCTAATTACTTTTAGCTGAAAAATATTAAACTATTTAAAAATAATGATTTTTGATTTGGAGAATGAATTACAGTAACAAAAAAATATTTCAAATTATAGATAGGATAATATGTGTTTTTATTTCATTGAGTTTGGTTGTAATGATTAACTCCGGTTGTATTGATGATAATTCAAACTTACAGGTTGATTTTTCAAAACGTAGCACTGACACAATAAATATTAACTTAGACAGCAATTCTTCACCTCTTTATATAGCGGTAAGTGCAATGATATCTCCCAAAAAGACATTCTTATATTATAATCAAATGATTGATTATGTTTCCCAAAAGATCAAACGCAAAATTGTTTTCAAACAAAGAAAAACCTATAAGGAAGTTAATGAGCTTTTAGAAAATGGAGAACTTGATTTTGCATTCATCTGTTCCGGCGCTTATGTAGATGCTTATGCTGAATTTGGAATTGAAATACTGGCTATACCAATAGTAAATGGAGAGCCTTTTTATTATTCATATATAATTACAAATATTTCAAATGCGTTTACGACTTTTTATGATTTAAAAAATCATACTTTTGCTTTCACAGATCCTTTATCGAACACAGGAAAACTTTATCCTGAATATCTTGTTGCTTCCCAAGGATATTCTGTTGATAGTTATTTTTCAAAGATTGTTTATACTTATGCACATGATAATTCAATTTTAGCTGTGAATCGGAATCTTGTCGACGGTGCGAGCGTTGATGGTTTGGTATTTGAATATTTTAAAATGAAAAACCCGGAGACAGTAAAAAATGTACGTGTTGTTTTAAAGTCTGAACCTTTTGGTATGCCCCCTGTTGTTGTCCGTAAAAATTTAGAAGAGAGTCTTAAAAATAAATTGAGAAAAGTCTTCCTGAATATGCACAAGAGTGAAGAAGGAAAAGAGATTCTTTCTAACATTAATATAGATCGATTTGAATTGGGAAATGATCAGAACTACGATTCGATTCGTAAGATGAAAAATTCTCTCAAGAAATAATAC
>CAYYJH010000083.1:10137-12215 GCA_964472195.1 uncultured Ignavibacteriaceae bacterium
GCTCACACATTTCAAGACGGATTTCCAGTGATGTTATCGAATGCTAATTTGTTGAGAAATAATGAAGAAGAGTACAGAATACAAGAAATCTCTGATGGTGAAGAAACGTATCTCGATATAGCATTTCCAATATTAGAAAACCAGATTGGAACAGTAAGGGTCGGAATGAAAGAAAAATATTTAACACAGCAGGTCAGACAGGTTACATACGTGATGGTAGCAATGGTTTTAACTTTTTTAACAGTAGGAATAATCGGTTCATTTATCTATGCTAAATATATAACAAAACCAATCTCAAAAATAGTCCAGGTTGCTGATTCATTTGAACCCGATAGATCTATTGTACCTAAGATAAAGATAAAAAATCGTGATGAAATTGGTTATTTATCACAGAAGTTCAATCAAATGTTTAAACGTCTGGTAAAGTCTGAGGAAGAAAAAAACAAAACATTTGATGCACTATTAGAAAATGAAAAACTTGCTTCAATTGGAAAGGTTGCTTCGGGAGTTGCTCATGAAATAAATAATCCCCTTGATGGTATGCAAAACTGCTTGAATAGATTGAAAAAAAATCCTGAAAACCTTAAGCAGAGTATTGCTTATTTAAATTTACTAGAAAATGCTTTAAAGAGAATTAACAGAGTTACTGGACAGCTTCTTGATTTTTCAAGAAGGGAAGATTTATTATTTCGATCAACAAATCTTAATGAACTGATAAAGGACATAATACCGCTTGTACAATACAGTATAGTGAAAAGTAAAATAAAACTTAAAACTAATTTCGACAAAATGCTCCCGAATATTTTTGGCGATGCAGATAGGCTCCAACAGGTTTTTTTAAATTTATTGCTAAATTCAATTGATGCAATGCCCAACGGCGGTGAACTAATCCTAAAAACATATTCTGTCAATGGATATGCGAATATAGAAATCACCGATACAGGTAGTGGTATTGAAGAAAGTGATCTTAAAAAAATTTTTGAACCTTTTTACACAACAAAACAAACTGGAAAAGGAACAGGTTTAGGGCTTACTGTTTCGCTCAATATTGTTAAAGAACATAATGGCGAAATTCTGATAAAGACTCATGGCAAAAAGAACACTACGTTTTTATGCAGTTTTCCAGTAGAAACAGTTAGCGATATAATTTAATCAATAATTAATGTTATATGCATCGTAAAGATTATAACAGAAATTCTTGGTTACTATTTAATAAATGAAGTATTCAAACATGAAAGTATTAATTGTAGAAGACGAAGAAATCAAACGTGTCTCACTCAGAGATGATCTCAAGGATGCTGGTTATGACACAAGAGCTGTCGAGCTTCCTAATGCTGCACTAGATATTATAAAGAAAGAAAGGTTTGATGTAGTTGTGACCGACTTAAGGATGCCTCAAATGGATGGAATTGAATTATTTAAAAGAATAAAGACCATTCATTCTGATATTCTTGTAATAATGATTACAGCATATGCCTCAGTCGAAACAGCGGTTGAAGCAATGAAGCTTGGTGCTTATGATTATTTAGTAAAACCTTTTTCGAATGAAGAGTTGATACTAATTCTTAAAAGGATCGAAGAATACAATAATATCGTTTCTCAGAGAGAGGTTTTCAAAGAAGAGAATATAAGGCTCAAAGATAAATTAAAAGGAAAGTACAGCTTTGATAATATAATTGGTAAAAGCGATAAAATGCAGGAACTGTACGAGCTGCTGGAGGTGGTATCACCTTCTGACAGTACGGTTTTAATTTATGGTGAAACCGGGACTGGAAAAGAAATCGTAGCAAGCGCTATTCATTACAATAGTCACCGCAGGAAAAAGCCCTTCATAAAGGTAAGTTGTGCAACGCTTTCAAGAGAACTTCTTGAGAGTGAACTTTTTGGACATGAGATAGGGGCATTTACTGGTGCCAGCAGGGAAAAAAGAGGAAGGTTTGAACTCGCAGATAAAGGGACACTCTTTTTAGATGAAGTTGATGATATTCAAACGGACCTTCAAGTCAAACTGTTGCGTGTCTTACAGGAAAAAGAATTTGAAAGAGTTGGCGGAACAAAATTAATAAAAACAAACGTGA
>CAYYJH010000084.1:0-12078 GCA_964472195.1 uncultured Ignavibacteriaceae bacterium
ACTGCACCCGGAGGCTCACTAAATCTTAACGGATTTCCATAATGCAGAGTATAATTTGTAACAGTCTTTCCGTTTTCTTTTACAAATGAATGCTTGATAGGACCTTTATCATTAGCAGATAACTGGTAAATTAAAACGAATGAAAATAAAACAATAAGTAAATTTTTCAACTTTACTCTCCTTCTAATTATTTAATAAAATTTTTTAAAATCCCGACAATGCAACAAAGCCTGGATTTAGCATTTCATCCTGAATTGTTACCGGTAATATAAAAGCAGGCTATACATAAAGATTATAGCTATATATAATTTAATTTTATAAGTGCAAATAATCAATATCTAAATCACATTTAAATTTCAATGACTCAAACAAAAAGCCAGTATAATCAAAAAAAAATCCGGACTCTTTCTTCAAGAATCCGGATTTAATAAAAAACAAATTATACTTTTCTTACTTCAGAAGTATCATTTTCTTCGTAGCCGTGAAATCATTAGCTTTAATTGTGTAGAAGTAAATACCACTTGAAAGATTTACAGCATTAAAATCGACTTCCTTAATTCCAGCACTTATAACCTCATTGTTTACCAGTGTTGCAATTTCCTGACCATTAATGTTATAAATCTTCAATGTAACATTAGATGTATTAGGAATACTGAACCTGATAGTTGTGGATGGATTGAAAGGATTAGGATAATTTTGCTGTAAGCTGTATTCTCCGGGAATTTCGTTGGAGATATTCTTTACGCTAACAATAGAATCCCTGCTAACTTCGACTCTTACAAACATAAGCTGTGCCAGTGATTGCCCGTTTCCGGTATGATTAACAAAACTTCCAGGAACCGAATCCGACTGAATTAGCACATTTGCATACCAGTTATTTGCATCATCATCATTTATGGGTGAAATACTGGTGTTAGTCCAGTCTCTTCTTGGTGAATCCGGTGTAATCTTCACGGGTGTTTTCCATGTAAGTCCACCATCACCGGAAGCTGTAAAATAACCATCCATAAAACTAAGAGTATCTACAGAACCACCTGTAAAAGCAGAAGCAGCTAAAAAGGCAGAAAATAAAACATTACCATCTGCAGAAACTCCTATGTTGGGTTTACAAATACCAGATAAACCATCAGTCGCAGTAATCCAAATGTAAGGATTCCATGGTACATTGTTTGAATCGGCAACTACTACACTTTTATTGGGGTCAGAACCCGGTAATGTCGGGGACCAGAGCCGAATCTTGCTGTCTGCACTGGGATAGAAACTACCCGGGGTGCCCGGGGATAATGTTGGGGTCGAAAAAATAACCTTGGGTTGATTACCCTGGTAGACAATTGAGATACCGCTTGATGCACCCAAACTATCGACAAATAAATTTGCATCAAATATCTTTAAGGGCGCACTGAAAGTTGCCCCATCATCAGTACTTTCTACAAAGAAAGCATCCCCCCAATCAGCGGCGTTAAGAGTTGTGTGCGGTAAATAAGCAACACCAATTCTTCCATCCTGTCCTTTTGCTATTGCATATCTTTCTGCATTATCAGCAGGTGAAGAAGGAAGAAAGTACGACCATCCGGCAAAAGTACCCGGGGATGTAAGTGTTTGCCCTGTGTTATACCAGCAAGTATCAGAAGCATTCCCGGAAGAAAGTATCACCATTTTTGTTGGATTAGTAATATTACCCGTTGCAACAAACCTGGGCCATTCAGCCTGAATATGTGGACCTAAAACAGGGTCTAGCTCTAACCATGAACCTAAACCCGGGAATACGTCGACATATATGAAGGTTCTGCTGATTCCATCGGTATGATGGTTAGCAACCATAACATTATTATCACTCAAACCTGTAATGGTACAATACCCTGACCTTACAGCATTAGGAACTTCACCTATAAATGACCAGGTTGTCCCCTTATCAGAACTGAAATAATAATTACATCTCCTGTTTGCAAAGGACAGGTCATTCAAAGGTGCTATCATATAAATAGCATGTACCTGGTTCGGGTCGATAGGTGACTGCCATAACTCAACCGGAACACCATTCGTTTGAATATCGTAAATTGATGTTCCGCCAGTCGGTGTAAATGTTGCAGATGTTATGAAATCGCTCTCATAAGTCATATTAAATGAAGAAGTAAACAATGCTACAACAGGTGGAAGAGTACTAACTTTGTTAAGATTCGTTTTTCCATCTGTTCTTACACCAACAACTGCATCTCCATTCATAATTGATTTACACTCAAGTTTTGAAACCCTATCGATTTGTTCCTGGGTTGGTTTATTCTGAGAATAAACCAAGTTGCTCGAAAGAATTACTAATAAAGCAAATAGAAATATCTTTTTTAACATATCAGAAGTTTTTAGTTTAAAAAAGAGAGTTATTTAGAAATATTCAATAAATAATGAGAAATAAAATAAATTTATAACAACAAATAATCAATAACCAAATAAATTCAATAACAAAAGATCGAAAATGGTATTATAGTAAATAAAAAATCCGGACTCTTTCTTCAAGAATCCGGATTTAATAAAAAACAAATTATACTTTTCTTACTTTAGAAGCATCATTTTCTTGGTTTCGCTGAAATCACCAGCAGTTAATGTGTAGAAGTAAATTCCACTGGAAAGATCGCTTGCATCAAAATCGACCTCTTTAGTTCCCGGGGAAACAGTTTCATTATTTACTAATGTAGTGATTTCCCTTCCCATTACATCATATATTTTTAATGTTACATTAGACTGTTTCTGAACATCAAACCTTATAGATGTACTCGGGTTGAACGGATTCGGATAGTTTTGATACAATGAAAATGCATCCGGAACATTACCTGTGATTTGTTTAATGCCTGTAACGGAAATCTTTTGATAAACTTCGAACACCCTGTGAACAGGAGCATTATCAGTAAAGCTCTGGCATCCCGGACCTCTTGTTGCCATGTAGTGAATATTCCAGTCATAAGTATTGCCTGAATGCAAATTTCCGACTTCGGATACAGATGGATACAACTCATCCCAATCAGCTGTATTAGTAATATTTTCCGGAGTTGTCCAGTTTGCTCCTCCATTGTAGGAATAAGTCACATAAATATCGTTAAACTCAAATCCGTCTAATGAATCGCCAGGCTGGAACGCCGAGAAGAAACAAGCCAAGGCTGAGCCGTCTTCCGAAAACCCAAGTGATGGGTGCGAAACCGGGGTTACACCGACCTGCAGAGCTGCCCTGTTTAAGAATTGAGTTGTATTCGAAATTATAGTCATGTTTATTCTTCCTGCGGCTTCTACTGGTACACCACCATTTAAGCCTGGCGAATAAACAAGAATCTTACATCCCTGAGGATCACCGCTTGACATACCTGTACCTGTTGGATACAATGTAGACCATGCAGCAAATACATCTGATGTTCCCGGTTTATAAGTAACATCCATTCCAAACCACGGTCCGCATGTATCTCCGTTTATTACACCATTCAGACCTAATGACGTTTGCAATGCTCCCAATGAACTCCATGTCGTACCGCCATCGGAAGAGGTTTTATATTGCATTGTCTCAGAACCAGCGGTAGAATTCCACCACATTGCGAACAGATTATTACCAGAAGCATCCGTATTTAACTGATATCGAACATTTGCAACAGGTGGACCCACAAATGTTTTAGCTGAAAATGTCGTATCTTCGAAGTGGAATTTATGAAAATAAACCGAATCATTTTTACTCGATAAACCACCCAGGTAACCGCCACCTAAGTCGGCACTAAAATAATCTCTGCCATCATCGGGAACATATGCTCTTATAAAGCCGCCAAGCCCGAAGAATGGGTCGTAAAAACCGCCGCCGCGTGAACCGGCTGTGGCGTAATACCTTCCGGTAATTGCAACTGACCTGCCGAATGTCCCATACACAGCAAACACATCCGGATATGCACTCCTGGTCGGTAATGTGCTTGCTCCTAAAGGTGTACTCCATGTTGTACCACCATCGACACTGAATACATAAAATGCAACTCTTGAATTAGCTCCTGTTGGGTCTACTGAGTCCGCTCCGAAATAAGAGACAATAATAGTATCACCTAATACTACTATGTTGGTCATATTTTTACCATTAGTAACATAATCAAAAAAGTTGTCAGCACCCGGAATGGTTGGGATAATATAATCACCTTGGATCGGAGTACCATAATGAATCGTAACATTGGTTTGCGAATTATTCCCATCTTCATAAGCAGGATTCACTAATCTTAGCAAATTATCCTGTGAGAAGGAGCAGTTTGCAAGAAAGAGTACAAAAAGTAAAGCGATAAGTTGTTTCATTTTTTTTCTCCTTTAAAATTTATGGATGATATTAATTTCTTTTGTTTGGTAGATAATATTTTATACGTTTTGAATAAAAATAGTTTCAAAGTTGTAATATTACAAGAACTAAAACATAATTTCAACGTCTAAATTATTAAACGGACTCTTTATTTATGCTTGACTGATTGCAAAATAAATTCTTTGAAAATATCCGTTTCCAAAGAACATATAATATGAAAATATAATCTATTTGATAAAATTCGAAGTAATGAAAAATATCGAAGACAAAATTTTTTCATTTAAGTATTATATTGTATTTGATAGATTGGCGCATGGCTAAAATAAATGTTACAATAATCGATGCAACGGGCAATAAAGAACAGGAAGCTTCCTTACCCGATGATGCATCAATAAAAAGAATTATGGAAGCTCTCCTTCCTAAAATGAAAATGCCCTTAACAGGTCCTGATGGGGATCCACTTTCATACAAATTTCATCATAAAGCATCAGGGAAACAACTTTCAGACCAGCAAACCCTTGCCGAGGCGGGAGTTAAAGATGGTGATGTGCTGAGACTTCATCCGGAAATAACAGCCGGGTATGTGAATTGATACCTTGAATTTTCTTCTTGTTTATTAACCTTTCACTTTTTTTATATCTTAAATAAAATATGAAAACATGATTGAAATTTCCGACTTTAAAAAAGACAGATACTCACGGCTAAAAACCATAAATTGGTGGGATCAAAGTGTTTTGAAAAACGCTAACGTATTAGTTGTTGGGTGCGGTGCATTAGGAAACGAAATCGTTAAGAATTTAACAATGTTGGGCACAGGTAATATATTTGTAGTAGATATGGATGTAGTAGAAAAGAGCAACCTCACAAGAAGCGTTTTATTCAGGAAAGAGGATGAAGGAAAATCCAAAGCAGAAACTATTTATAAAAGGGCGAGTGATATTAATAACGAAGTTAATATCAAATATTTTTACGGGAATGTGTTTGAATTAGGATTGGGTGAATTTAGAAAAATGAATGTAGTTATTTGCGGGTTAGACAGCAGGGAAGCGCGGCTTTTTGTAAACCAATCTTGCTGGAAAGTAAACCGTCCATGGATAGATGGTGCGATCGAAGTCCTGAACGGTGTAACAAGAATGTTTATTCCACCAGATGATGCCTGTTACGAATGTACAATGAGCGAGAATGATTATTTGCTTTTAAACAAGAGAAAATCCTGCATGCTGCTGGGATTGGATGAAATTCACCAGGGGAAGATTCCAACGACTCCAACTGTTGCATCAATCATTGCAGGAATTCAGGTCCAGGAAGCAATTAAATTCCTTCACAAAAGAGATGATTTGTTATTACTAAATGGTAAGGGATTCGTTTTCAACGGAGGAACGAATGAATCTTACATAGTAGAATACCAAAGGCGTGAGGATTGTCCTTCTCATTATACTTTTGAAAATTTTCAAAAATCGGATAAATCATTTAATGAAGTTACTATAAATGATATTATTAACTTTGGTAACAAGTATTTTAAAAATGAAAATTTCTCCATAGAATTTAATAATGAGATGATTTTCGAGCTTATTAATGAAGAAACAAAAGATAGTATTGAACATTTTGCAAATTTAAATCTTATTACACAGAAAGATGTTATTCGAGGGGATACTCTTTACAAGGTTAACTCAATCCATAATATTCATTCAAATTCAGGTTTGTCAAAAAGACTGCAACATAAAAAACTGACGGACATTAAAATTCCGTTTAACGACATTCTAACTCTTAGAAAAGGTAATGAAGAAATACATGTTGAGTTCAAGCCTATGAATATTTTTAAATGATAATAATTCAAACCTGTCCATATTGCCAGGCAAAGATAAAATCGAGTGCTAATATCATAGTATGTGATTCATGCAACACTCCTCACCACAAAGAATGCTGGGACGAGAACAATGGCTGCACAACATATGGATGCTCAAACAACCCGAATACAAATCCAAAAGAAGGTGTTGTCTTTGAATCAATAGATGTTGGTAATCAAACCGTAGATGATATTCAAAGGACGTTAGACGTCGAAAGAGAAAAGCCAAAGGAAACAATTAACTGCCCCAAATGCAATATACTCATTGATAAAAATTCCGAGTTTTGTAAACACTGCGGTCACTTTTTGAAGGAAGACATATCAATGTTAGAGAAGGAACAATTCGAAAAAGAATATAAGAAACGCTACAAAGAAAAAGTTTACTTCAGGAGGAAAAGATTCATTTTTACATCTGTTAGCATTGTTACATTAATTCTTTTGTTTATCTTTACGTTTTATTACTCATACAAAATGATAAATGAATATTTTGCATCGGAAAAATATCAAGAGCAAAGTGAAATTAAAGAATTTGTTTCAAACTGGGAAAAAGCCTGGGAGAGTAAAGACATAAATCGGTACAAAGTACTTTTGGATAAAGATTACATTTACTATGATAAAGATGGGAAGTCTGTTGATTTAGAAAATAAAATAAAAAGAATAAAATATACTTTCGATAATTACAAATATATAGAAGTTGATATAGAAGACGTCAAAACCGAAAAGAATCCTGAAACACCCAATTACATTAACGTAACTTTCATGCAAAACTACAAGTCTGACAAATTTGAAGAAACCGGTGTCAAGACATTAAGGTTGTACAAAGGTAAAGACACAAAAAACGAGTGGAAAATATTCAGGGAATATTATGAGGGAATCGAATGAGTACCGGCTTTCCCTTAATAAAAGGGAAAACCGATAAAGACTTTTCTAAATGAAAAAGAGATATGCAATAAGCAAACCCAATGTTAATGTCAATCCGAACTGCATATTCAATTGAGCAGTCATCATTATATGCTTTGAGCCATAATCAAACCTGGCTTGCGGAGCATCCGGTATATCCTTCAGCATTCTTATAAGCTTCAATGCTGTTGGTAAAGTAATTAAATTTAATAATGCAAACCATGGAAGCAAATCAAGAACAACAAAAACAATTATAGATGCATAAGCTCCTAACACAAGAAAGTAATAAAAATACCTGGAGAGCTTCTCACCAATTAACATAGGCAGTGTCCTAACTTTAAATGTGCCATCAAAATTAATATCTCTGATGTTGTTGGAATGCAGAATAGCGTCAATCAGAAAACCTATTGGAATTGAGAATATTACCGGGAGCCATGAAAACTCACCTGTTTGTACTATGTATGCACCAAGCGTTATACCTGCACCAAAAGACAGAAAAACCTGAATATCTCCAAGAGCTTTATATTTCAAGGCTATAGGTGTAGCAGTATAAAATATTGCTGACAGCAAACCGAATATGCACAGGTATAATATATAAATTCCGATTTCGAGATAAAGATAAAAACCTATCAAAGATGCTAAGGTAAGAGCTACAGTCGCTCCAATTTTCATTTCCTTAACACTCATAAATCCTTTTGATAAGACCATCGAACCACCGTGCGGAATTCCGATTTCTTTATCTTCCTTATCAATCCCGCTTTTAAAATCGTAAATGTCGTTAATAATGTTCGTCCCGACATGAACTAACATCGAACCGATCAATGTTAAAAAGAAAAGGAAAAATTTAAATTGCATATCAGGATTAAGTACTACAGCCAGAACTGATCCGTATAAAACCGGGATAACAGATGCAGGAAAAGCATAAGGTCTTATAGCCATCATCCAAAGTTTGAATCCTTTTGGCGGTGAAACATTGTTCTCAGTCATATATATAAAATGTCTTTAAGTTTTAAGAATTACATTTGTTATTAAGAGCGTTAACAAAGATTCTTGATTATAAATTCAAACATTATAATACTTCGTTTAATATATAATCTATGTTTAGCTCAATAATAATGCGTTAAAAATACAAACAAAATTACAAATTATATTCCGTAAAACTAAGACAAAAATATGAGAAGTTAAAATAGTTTTGACAATGTCATTAGAGGAAATCTCATTTTCATAGAAGCTAATACATCGTGAGATGATTCTAAATTACTAATTTCTAATTTTTAATATCTAATAAATTTTCAAAATAACAATACCCAAAGTTAAAACCATTAAATACTTGTTATGCAATTACAAACTTATAAAATTTTAGAAATTGAAAATTAGAATCCTTTGAAAACTCATTTAAAATTGAAAATTACAAAATTGTTGTGTGTGATACTTACGGAGAAAACTCTACAGTATATATTGACTTCTAATATTCCTTTAATTATGTTTAGAATCGAAACAATTAGACTTTGAACGGGTAAAATAATATATCCCATTATGGAAAATTTATTTCAAAAATCGGAGCATATATTTGAATCTTTTGAGAAAAGGCTATCATCAACTAACAAAAAAGAATTCACATATAAACTTCTAAAACATTTACTGCAAACATTAATCTTTTTCTTCGCATTAGGATTTTTAATCATCGTTCTTGAAGCGGTATTCAGGTTTGGTTCGGAAGTAAGAACTGTATTCTTTTGGGGATATATATCAACTTTCATATCAACACTGGTGTACAATTTTGTAATTTTTGTTTTCAGAAGAACACACCTTTTGCATTTTCCCGAACTCATTAAGTATTCTCGAATAGTTGGTAACAAATTTGAATCAATTAAAGACTCACTTGCAAATTCTTTGTCACTTTACCAAAGATTAAAACTAAACCCTGAGTCCAATTCTTTTTTATCAAAAGACCTTGTACAGGCAAACCTCGATTATGTTAACAATCGGTCGAAGAATTTAAATTTTTCATCTTTTATATCTTATAAAAATTTAAGGAGACTATTATCAATATTGATAATCTCTGCTTTGTTTTATGCACTAAGTTTCTTTATTTTTCCCTCGACTCTTTTATCATCAGTTAACAGAATCATAAACTATGAATACAGTTTTATTAATAACGAGCTTGGAATAATTTTTAATGTTTCACCCGGCGACATTGAAACTGTAAAAGGTAGTAATGTTGATATAGAAATAAAGATAAATTCAAACAAACCTGATCTAAGAATCGATGAAATTAAGTTCTTCACAAAAGAAGTTACTCACGATGGCGTTGAAATTCTATTGAGTGAAAAGAATCTCATATCGAATGGAAATAATCATTTTTCGATAACACTCGAAAACATAAACAATAATATCATCTACTATGCTGAATTCAAAGAGGTAAAATCCAGCGAATATAAAATTTCAATAGCAGATTATCCTGTTTTAAAAAGTTTTACCTTATCCATATATCCACCCGATTTCACAGGCATGCCCTCGAAGACTCTGGATGAAAATCAAGGAGATGTCTTCTGCATAGGCGGCAGCAGAATATACTTTGATTTAGAATCGAATAAATCACTATCATTGGCGGGCATAATATTCGATGGAGATTTTATCGCTTTCAAAGTAAACGAAAAAAGGGCGACAGGATCGATCATTGCTGCGAAAAGCGGAAAATATAATTTTGTCCTCAAAGATACTGATGGAAGTGAAAACAAAGATGCGAACTTGTACAGCATTAAAGTAATCAGTGACGAACCTCCAAAGATTTCAATTATCGAGCCGGAAGAAATAAATTATACGCTCACCGGTGAGAATAATTTAATTGTTCGTGCAAGAATTACTGATGACTTCGGTTTTTCAAAACTCGTATTGGCGTACAGGAAAGTTGATTCAAAAACAACAGCTTCCCAAAAATTTAACATCATCAATGTTCCGATTAAAAATCTTAATGCAACGTCACTCGAAGTTCCGTATGTATGGAATATAGTAAATATAGGTCTTCGTTCTGGTCAATCAGCAGAATATTATATGAAAGTTACTGACAACACCGGAAAATCAACGAAGTCAGATTTGAGGACGATACAGTATAAATCCTTAAGTGATATTATAAAAGAAAGTGAAAAACACTCTAAAGATCTGAAAGCCGATTTAAAATCAATTCTTGACGATGCATCATATTTACAGAAAGATATCGAAGAGTTAAAGAAAAATAACAGGTACAGCGAAGAGTTAGCCATAAATGAACAAAAAAAGAGAGAGCTGCAGAAAAAAGTAGAGAACCTGCAAAACAGCTTGAACTCTACACAGGATAAAATGAACCAGATCTTCGATGAGCTGCAGAAGAGGAATATTTTATCCGAAGAAACCTTAGAGCAATACATGAAGCTTCAGGAAATGTTCAACAAAGTAAACACTCCCGAATTACAGGAAATGCTAAGAAAACTCAGGGAAGCACTAGAGAAGAACAACCTGGATCAACTAAGGGAAGAACTGAAAAATTTCAAATTCGACGAAGAAGCATTTAAGAAACAGATGGAACAGTTGATGGAATTGATGAAGAAAATCGAGAACCTTCAGAAGTTTGGTGAACTAACACAAAAACTCGATGATATAACTAAGAGACAGGAAGATTTAAAAAAAGATACAGAGTCAACTAATAAAGACAATAAAGAAAAACTACGTGATCTTTCAAAAGAGCAAAAGGATATTAAAGAGCAAACAAAAGATTTTAAAGAGAAACTAAAAAAACTGATCGATGAACTCAGAAAAATGAAGGAAGATTTCAATCCTGAAGACCTCGAAAATTTAAGGAAAGAATTTAATCAAAGAGATATCGAGAACAAGATGCAGCAATCCTCTGATGAATTACAGAAGGGCGATAAACAGGATTCAGAGAACACACAGGAAGATATTCTAAGTGACTTAAATAAAATGAACGAAAAAATGATGGATGCTCTTGAGAACGCAATGAATATGCAAAGTATGAAGAATAAATTAATGAACAAGCTGAAGCAGATCAAACAAGAGATTGACAAACTCAGTAAAGACCAGGGAGATTTAAAAGACGAGACAAAGGATTTAAAGAGGAATGACAAAAATGAGTTTATTAAAAAACAAAAGGAGCAAAAAGAACTTCAGCAAAGACTTTCAGAAACAATCAACGAACTCATGAATTTATCGAAGAACGGAGTTCAGATTACACCGGAACTTGGCAAAGAACTTGGCAATGCTTACAATAAGATGAATAATGCAGGGGATGATCTGAGTAAAAGCAACAAAGAGAATGCAGTCGGTAACCAGGGCAAAGCAAAGGAGTCTCTCGACAACGCTTCGAAAATGCTTGGCGATATGTTAAGCAAAATGGGAAGCAAAAGCTGCAATACAGGACAGCAGGGAAATGGAAGAATGGGACAGCTTATGCAGCAGCTCGCACAATTAATAGCAAAACAAAAAGGATTGAACAGCTTACTTAACCAGATGGGTGAATTCGGACAAAGGGGCAACAACGGAAAAGAAGGGAACGTCGGTAACTTAACCGAAGAGCAAAAAATGAGAATGGACAGACTCAGACTCGAACAAGAGCAAATAAGAAAATCTCTTGCAGAGCTAAACGAAGAATTCGAAAAAGAAAAACAGAGAACAGGACAAAGGCTACTGGGTGACTTAAACGAAGTTCAAAAAGAAATGAAGGAAATAATAAAAGACTTAAGTGAATATAAAGTTGATAAAGAAACACTCGAAAAGCAAAACAGAATACTTTCGAGAATGCTCGATGCACAGCTTTCGCAAAGAGAAAAAGATTTCGAACAGAAAAGAGAATCACGACCGGGTGAAAATATGGTTAGAATATCCCCTCCGGAAATAGTCCTGAGCGGACCAAAATCCTTTAACGCCCTTAAAGAGGATTTCCTGAAATTACAAAAAGAAGGTTACACAGAAGACTACGAAGCACTGATAACGAAATACCTTCTTGAGTTGAACAGGAACGGGGAGAGGTGAG
>CAYYJH010000085.1:0-6679 GCA_964472195.1 uncultured Ignavibacteriaceae bacterium
TTCAAATCCGCACGAAATGTTAGGCATAACATGATAAGGTTCGACCCGCAAGCGGGAAGTAGACTCAGGTAATGACAGCACTACAAATGTCACCAAAAAAGAACCCAATTTTATTCTATCTTGTTTAACAAAATGTATGACTATCGCTCATTTAAAAATAAATACTTTTTTTCAATTAAGTTCATTAAATTGAGGTCGTGTTAAAGAAATTATTAATATTATTCGTTATAGTAATTGCGATTGTTATTCTATTTAATAGTATAATAATGCCGTGGTACGTGAAGCATTCCGACCTTGTAAAGGTGCCGGGTGTTATTGGGCTGAACTATCTTGAAGCAAAAAGGATAATTGAAGATTCAGGTCTTGAGGTCAAACAGGAAACAAGGTTCGACGAGTCGAGACCTATCGGAGAAATAATCGACCAGAATCCTCCAGCTGAGCAAATGGTTAAGGATGGCAGAAGAGTTTATCTTGTTGTTTGTGGAGGTGAACAGCTTATAGAAATTCCGAAGCTTGTCGGAAGGACTATAAGAGATGCTACTTTTACTTTAGAGCAGAGAAATCTCAAAGTCGGGGAAGTCGTTAAGAAATTCTCTAATGAATATAATGATGATGTCGTGATAACGCAAATTGTCCAGCCGGGAAGTCTTGTAAAAAGAAATACGAAGATTGATCTAATCGTTAGTAATGGTCCAAGGCTTGGAGACATAGTTATACCCGATCTAATCGGTAAGAACCTAATCGAAGCAAAGAAGATACTCGTTGATAGTAAATTGAAATTAGGAAAAGTTACGTATCAATCGAGCGACCAGTCACCCGGAAAGATTGTTGACCAATATCCGAAGAAAGATAAATCTGCTAAAGATGATACTGAGGTCGATGTATTCGTGTCAAAACAAAAGATAGAGGAGGAGTTTTTTGATGAAGAAGAAACAGGTATCGATGGGCATATCGAAGGAGATACAGAAAATACTATACCAAAACCGGATCCAGATAAACCTAAAGATGACGGTGAAAAGAAAGAGCAGCCAAAAGAGAAGAAAAAAAAGGACCAGCCTAAAGAAATGAAGAAAAAAGAACAACCAAAGGATAAGGATGATACGAAGACGGGCAATTTGTAATATGAAAACAATGTTAAGATATATACCATTCGATTTTATTTAAACACTAATCTATCATTAAGTCGCAAAGACACAAAGTAAAAATATTTTTTAATAAAGGTTGTATTAATATTAGATTCATTGTATTCTTCCAAAAAGAAATATTTAAAAAGTCATGAAAAGTTCTTAATCCCTTACTGTCCATGCCTCTACCTGGCAGCAGTCAGGTGCGGCAGTCAGGTTCGTGGCTTAAATTACATTCGTAAATCATTTAAAAACTGCTAATGAAGAAAATCTGTCCCTCTGTTCTTTCTGCCGATTTTTCAAAGCTACAAGAAGAAATCAAAGAAGTTGAAGCTGCAGGAGCTGATATTATTCACTGCGATATAATGGATGGTAATTTCGTTCCCAACATTAGTTTTGGTTCTTCGTTTGTATCGACTATTAATAAGATAACGGAATTACCTTTGGACGTACATCTAATGATTGACAATCCTTCAAAATATGTGTACAAGTTTTACGAAGCTGGTGCAGATTATATTTCCGTTCATTATGAAAACAATATACATCTTCACAGGTTAATTTATCAAATTAAGGACCTTGGTGTTAAGGCGGGTGTTGTAATAAATCCCTCGACCCCGGCAAATTTGTTAATGGATATTTTAGTGCATGTCGATTATGTTTTGGTTATGAGCGTTAACCCGGGATTTGGAGGACAGAGATTCATAGAAAGTGTGATTCCAAAAATAATTCAGTTAAAGACTTTGATAAATGCACGTAATTTGGATTGCATGCTAGAGGTCGATGGCGGAATTGGTTTGGATAATATTAAGCAGGTCTCGGATGCAGGTGCTGATATGTTTGTTTGCGGTGCTTCTGTTTTTAAATCAGATAATAAGGCTGAAGTAATAAAAAAGCTGAAGGAATTAGTTAATTAATTTCATATTAAGATTGTAGATTCTTATTTCATTTCTAAAAGTTATTAAATTTTAAGTATGAGAAGCGTTTTTTTAAATCAGGAAGTGTTGGATGCCGAAAGGAAGATTATTTCTTCTTTAAACATACCTTCAATCGTCTTGATGGAAAATGCAGGGAAGAACTCTGCTGAGTATATTTATAATACCGTATGCTGCGAAAATTTCAAAAATATAATATTACTTGCAGGTAAGGGTAACAATGCTGGTGATGGATTCGTTATTGCACGTCATTTATTGAGTAAAGGTGTCCCGGTTAAGGTTCTTCTTTTATATCATGCTTCTGATTTAAAGGGTGACGCTAAAACTAATTATAATGTTTTAAAAAAGATGACTTCGCAAGCGGATCTATCACTGAAAGAATGCAAAGATGTAAACAGTGTTAAAAAAGAATTGAGCGTTAACAACCCGTTGATAGTAGATGCTATCTTTGGAATAGGATTCAAAGGTGAACTTGAAGCACGATTGAAAAAAGTTTTTTCATTTGTAAATAATATCAGGAATAAGAAAGTCATTGCTATCGATACTGCAAGCGGTCTGGACAATCACGAAAAAAAAGTTGATTGCATAAGAGCAGATGTAACTTTAAGTATGGGTGTTAAGAAATTCAATTCTATGTTTAGTAATGGAAGAGAGTTTAGCGGTACTGTCGAAGTAATGAATATTGGTATTTTTGATAAAGAGTTTGATAGATATAACAAAAAGAAGATGTTTGAAATTGATGTGTACGATGTTAAAGGTTTTTTACCACATCGGAATATTAATTCGAACAAGTACACTAACGGAAAGTTATTTATATTAGCGGGTTCTCCAGGGTTCACAGGTGCTGCATATTTGAGTTCGCTGTCCGCATTAAGAGCGGGTAGTGGGGCTGTAATATTAGGTATTCCTGAATCTCTTAACGAAGTAATGGAAATTAAAACGACAGAAGTAATAACCCTTCCATTGGCTGATAATGAGTTCAAATCATTCTCAAAGGATTCGTATGATATAATAAAAGAAAAACTGGAATGGTGTGATGTATGTCTAATCGGTCCGGGAATTGGCAGGGATGAAGAAGCGCTCGAGCTTGTAAGGATGGTTGTTTCACAGAATAACAATAATTTTGTAATAGATGCCGATGGTATATTCGCTTTTAAAGGACATCTTGATTTGTTAAAAAAGAAAAAGAGAAATATCATTCTCACACCTCATTATGGTGAATTCTCGAATCTTGCGGGAATAAGCTTGAGTGAAATAAAACAAGACTTTCATACTATAGCTAGAGAATTCGCAGCAGAATATAATCTCGTGCTTGGATTGAAGAACTCTCCAACAATCATAACTGACGGGAAAAATTTTTATATAAATTCAACCGGAAGGGAGAACTTAGCAACTATCGGCAGCGGCGATGTCCTTTCAGGAATTATTGCGAGTACATTTTCACGAACACTCGATGCGATGGGCAGTACTGTGTACGGAATGTTTGTACATGGCAGGTGTGGTGATATACTTTTCGAAAAGTCAGGAGACAGTGCGACGATTGCAACAGACCTAATTGATGAAATTCCCATTGTAAAAGAAGAACTTCGATATTGAGGTTTCTGAGAAAATATAAATATCATATGCCTGTTGTGTTATACTGCTCAGCGATTTTCATTCAATCTTCATTCCCTTCGCTTAAACCTCCAGGTTTAGATTTTAAATTATCCGATAAATTATTACACTTAGTTGTTTATTTGATTCTCTTCTTTTTATTTTTTTATTCATTAAATAATCAAAATAAAAATATTAAATTGAAAGAACATGCCCTGTTATTTTCTTTATTCTTTACAATTATTTACGGGGCATCGGATGAAATACATCAATACTTTGTTCCTTATCGCGACAGCGATTTTTTTGATTGGATAGCAGATGCAATTGGTGCGTTTTTAGGATTATTAATTCTTCTGACAGCAAACAAATGGAAATTAAGAAAAAATACTAATATTGTATGATTATTATTGCTAGTTTTTTTCGGATGTTTAAGTTTTGTCAAAGAAGATTGATTGTTATGAAAGTTATAAATTTTGATGCATAATGTGTTTACGTTTGTCGTGGATAATTCAAAATATTTACTAAAAGAAGTGAATTTTTCAATCAAAGTTTTAGACGGTAGTAATTATTCGAAAAATATTTTAATAAATCCTGTAACAATTAATAAAGTATACTAATTACATGATTCATTTAAACGAATTCCAACACGTTATTCCACTTCTCATAATTTCCGGAGCTGCAGTTATCACATTAGTTATAGAAATGATATACAAAAAAAGTGAAAACATTGTTTTAGGTTTCAGTATTCTTTCTGTGTTAGCTGCAATCGTAACTTCGTTTACTTATTTAAATAAAGAATTTGTAATTTTCAATGAATTCCTAAGAATAAATAACAGTTCGATTGTTTTTTCTGTAATAATCTTAATCGGAATTTTGATTACATTATTTGCTTCGAAAGCTTACATAGAAAAAGAAGAAATTAATTTCGGGGAGTATTATTCATTATTGTTGTTTGCAGTTACAGGAATGATGTTAATGGTGTTTGCAAATGATCTGTTAATAATTTTCATTGGGTTGGAATTAATGTCAATTTGTTTTTATGTGCTCGCAGGATTTTTAAGAAAAAGAATAAAATCAAACGAAAGCGCCATGAAATATTTTTTACTTGGAGCTTTCATGACCGGTTTTTTATTGTACGGTATCGCTTTAATATACGGAACAACAGGTACAACAAATCTGACTAAAATTCTGGCAAATCCGAAAATATTATCCTCGACAATCTTTATGATAGGGATAGGATTATTCCTGATAGGCTTTTTCTTTAAGATGGGAATATTTCCATTTCATATGTGGATACCCGATGTTTATGATGGTGCTCCGACTGTTGTTTCCGGAATGATGTCAACTGCAGGTAAGATTGCAGCTGTAGGAACGATTGTTCCTTTGATCTTATACTTTAATTTAATTGATTTCAAATTGTTGTTTGCTATAGCTGCTGTCGTAACAATGCTATTTGGTAATATTATTGCTTTAGCTCAGACAAACATAAAACGGCTTCTTGCTTATTCATCCATTGCAAGTGCGGGATATGTTATGGTTGGTGTTGCAGCTTTGAATGATTTTGCATTAAAAGGTATTACTTATTATCTTATAGCATATACATTCATGCAGTTGGGTGCATTTATAGTTGTTTCAATCATTGAGAGCAGCAGTGATGATAAAAAAGATTTCAAGTTCATAAATCTCACTGATTATAAAGGTCTCGCAAAAAGAAATCTTTTACTTGCTACATTCTTGTCTATATTTCTCTTCTCTCTTGCGGGTATTCCGCCTTTTGCAGGATTCTGGGGCAAATATTATTTATTTTTTGCAGCTATCAAAGCAAACCTGGTATGGCTCGCCGTTATCGGAATATTATTAAGTGTAGTCTCGGTTTATTATTATATAAGGGTTATCGTTTACATGTGGTTCCAGGATGCACCGGTTGAACTTTTGAACGAGAAAGTTGTTGTAAGTCCGTTAGGTGCTGCTGCTGTTTGGGTAGCGATTATCGGAACTGTAATATTTGGCGTTTATCCGCAGTTATTTTTCACGATGTTCAAATTTGTTATCAGTTAAATAATTAAATTTATTTTTATACCGCAGACTGTACTATGTACATGCAATTGAAATAACATCTCTCAATTATAATTTACCTCGTGAAAAGAATTGTAATAATAATTTTCTTCATTTCTTTATTTTTTAATATCCATTCCATTTATTCTCAGCATACAGGTATTTATTTTTTTTCAACCGAAAGAGTTTTCGAACCCACAAGAGCGAATATTTTTGAACCGAGAGTAGGCTTTTTAAAAAATGTAAACGATAAAAACCTTCGTCTCGATATCGGTTTAGGGATTGATCTAATAGGGCTTCGCAAATGCGATGCTCAGTATTCTTTAGGTGTAGATGCTTTTACTTTTACTAATTTAAGGTCTGAATCAAATTTTAAATTTCCTGTGGATGCTATCGACTATTTTTTCGGAGTGAATTTTAATTATACAAGACCATTATCAAATCATTTGTTTTTATCATCACGTCTTCGTGTCTCACATATTTCCTCACACTTGCAGGATGGTCACATATACGAAAAGTCTGACACAATTTTCAAACCGTTTACTTACAGCAGGGAGTTTGTCGATGTTGCAGTTGTATTGGATAAGTTTCTCGATAGAACTCTCATAAAAAATCTCTTTGCAGTAAACTTTTTATTCAGCACAATTCCGGATGATTTTGGATTGTTTGCGTTTCAATACGGATTCGAAATTCAGTATTACATTCATGAGTTTATAAGTCTGTATTTGTCGAATGACCTTAAACTTGCTACAGTCAGCGATAAAACAAATCTTAACGAAAATCTTGAAATGGGTATCAGGATAGGGGAATACAATTCAAGGGGCGTAAATCTTTTCTTTTCGTACTATGACGGACAGGATTATAAGGGGCAGTATTATAAAAAGTATCTTAATTATAAAGCGGTAGGGATGAGTGTGGATTTTTAATTTGTCTAATCTTCTTTATAAAGTTTATTTATTTGTATATTTTCTTTCC
>CAYYJH010000085.1:6779-12006 GCA_964472195.1 uncultured Ignavibacteriaceae bacterium
TTTGATTTGAAACTCGGATATATCTCCTCACTATACACCAACTCAGAGACATTTCTGTCTGAATATAAATTTAACAGTCCTATAGCAACAATAATTGTAAATTCGAATGACCTGTATGTTATAGATAGCGATAACAACAGGGTTGTTACGTTCCCAAGAGGATTCGCACCGGCTACGACATTTGGTGATTTCAGAGCGGGGAAGGGTTCATTGCAGGAACCTGTTAAGATTTTGAAAGATAGTAAAAATTTCCTGTATATATTCGATAAGAAACGTAACGCTATTATAAAGTACGATAATTTCGGAAGCTATATAAAATCAATCAAAGCTGAGGACATAAGAACATTTTCTCTTTATAACGATAATTTATATATTTTAAATTCGTTTGGGATTTGGTTATACAATACTGAAAAAAATGCTTTTACGGAGAAGAAAATATTTGAAAATGATTTGAAATTGGATAATATTACGGATTTGCTGATCTACAGTGAAAAAAAATATTTGGTTTTATTAAAAAAATTTATTATTTTATATACAACAAAAACATCCTAAAACTTAAAAAAGGGGAATTCTAATGGCGAAAGGACTAAACAAAGTTTTATTAATCGGTCATATCGGTAAAGACCCTGAATTAAAGTACACCGAAAAGGGAACTGCACGTTGCAGTTTTTCACTGGCAACAAATGAATCTTATAAAGATGATAGCGGTAATGTTGTGGATAAGACGGAATGGCACAATATTGTTGTGTGGAGGAAGCTTGCAGAAATTTGCGGTCAGTATTTAAAAAAAGGCAGCAAGGTTTATTTAGAAGGTAAATTGAGTACAAGAAGTTATGAGAAAGATGGTGTTAAAAAGTATTTTACTGAGGTTGTCTTGTCAGATATGCTGATGCTTGATAAGAAGGAAGCTGGTGGTGGTACTGCTGCTTCAGAGACTACCGGCAGTGTAAAAGAAGAATCATCCAAAGATGACGATTTGCCTTTTTGATTAAAGTTATTCTTTTAATCCAAAAATCCGTTCAGGCAATGCTGAGCGGATTTTTTATTAGCAAATATTATTGAAATTTAAATAACTACTTCTCGTCTTTCTTTGCGTCTTCTTCTTTCTGTTCTTTTGTTTCCTGAGTTTTATGAGGATTCTCTATCTTATTTTCCATACCCTCTTTATTCTTATTCATTTCTTTTTCCATATCAATACCCTGGTGAATTCGTTCCATTTCTTCTTTCATAATATCATCATATAACTGCATCATTTCAGTATCGAGTTTCTTTAACTCCTCATCGCTTTCTAATTCTTTTAATACTTTCAGGAATTCTTCTTGATTTTCAAATCCACTTTCCTTAATGATTTCAGTCCTTCGGCTTTCCAGGTAAGATGCATCACCGAGGTTATTTCTGAAATCATCAGTTTTAAAAAATTCAATGGAGTTATTATAATAATTAACCATTTTATCTTTATTACTTCCGCCACCGCCACAATTTATTAAGCTAATCGATAATGTTAATAAAAAAAGTAAAGTAATTGTTTTGTAAGTTTTCATCTGATTTTTTCCTTTTATAATTAGTAAAGGATTAGAAGTTCTTACCCCTAACCCTTATACTAAAATTAGTTTAAATAATTATTATATACTATTTATTGTCGTTTGTATCTTCAATCTCACCTGTCTCTTTATCGCCAACAGTATCTTTTTCTAAAGTTTTATCTAATTCATCCCCTGCCTTTTCAAGTTCTTCTCCAGCTTTATCCAGTTCATCCCCGGTTTTATCAAGTTCTTCTTTTACGTTGTCCATTTCGTCTTTCATAATGTTCTCCATCAAAGTTCCCATTTCAGTTGCAAGTGCTTGTATTTCTGCATCGTTTTGATATTGTTTTGCAACTTCTTCGAATTCCTTTTCATTTTCAAATCCACTTTCTTTCAATATTTCATTTTGTTTCGTCTGCATGTAAGTTTCATCGCCCATGTTCTTTTTGAAATCATCACTCTTGAAAAATTCCATAGAATTTTTATAGAATGCAATAACTTTATCTTTATCACTTCCACCGCCACAACCAAAAATATTGATTGCAAAAGCGAATAAGAAAAGTACCGAGATTGTTTTGAAGATTTTCATCTAATTTTCTCCGGATTAAAATTTATAATATGTATTTAATGTTAGTGATATTAGTGATCTGAATCACTGAACTTTTCAAGTCTAAGTAAAATTATTTGAACTATAAATGAAAAAATAAATTGCCTATTCGTATTCCAATATTTGTTTATCGATACCGAACATATATGCTATCAGTGCTGCCCTTATCCACATTCCATTTCTTTCCTGCCTCCAATACATTGCTCTTGGGTCATCATCTATATCAGTAGATATTTCATCACGGCGGGGAAGGGGATGCATGATGATTGCTCTCTTTTTCATCATTTCAAGATGTTCTTTCCTTAAGTGAAATTTTGTGTAGTCAATATCTTTAGATTCATTGTTAATGTCATATTCGTCCTGGATTCTTGTCATATATATTGCATCAGCGGTACGGATTGCCTTTTTCAGATTATCGGTTTCCGTGTAAGCTATCTTATTACGTTTCAAAAATTTCTTTATATCATCTCCAATTCTTAAATAGTCCGGTGAGACGTACGTAATCTTTATATTTTTATAATGTCTTAATAAATAAGATAAAGACCTCACTGTTCTACCCCTTTTAAGGTCCCCGACCATAACAATTGATTTATTATCTATACCGCCTTTATCATTGAAAGCCCAATTCAATGTGTACAGGTCCAACAATGCTTGCGTAGGATGCTGGTCCCTTCCTGAGCCTCCGTTTATTATACTTATAGGTCTATTAGTTTTATTCAGTAACCAGGCTGCTTTCTCAGCCATACCTTCCTGGAGGTGACGCATTATTATTATATCGACGTAAGAACTGAAAGTTCTTATTGTATCTTCAGCAGACTCACCTTTAAGCTCGGATGATATTGATGTTGAGCGAATATCACTTACATCCATTCCAAGTATGTAACATGCACTCTGAAAAGAGGCAAACGTTCTTGTTGATGGTTGAATAAAATATAGCATTGCTCTTTTATTTGACAATAGTGTTTGAAGCCAGTCAAGTCCCGATTTCTTTTTTGCAATAGTTCTAATCCTGCTTGCAATACTAAAAAGATTTTCGAGCAACTTTCTTGAAAATTGCTGTGAAAATAAACAATCAAAGAGCCTTTTATCTTTTTCAAAGTATTTCAGTTTATTGCTAAGAGCCGTGCTATAAAAATCTTCCCAGTTTAACTTCTTTAGCTTTTCGATAGAATGTCTTCCTGGATTTTTGGTTTTCATTTTGAAATTTGTTTTATTTCATTAGAAGTTTCATAATAGCTTTTTGTGTATGCATTCTGTTTTCTGCCTGGTCAAACACAATAGAATTCGGACCGTCTATTACTTCATCTGTGATTTCCTGTCCCCTGTGAGCGGGAAGACAGTGCATTACGAGCACATCGGGTTTTGCTTTTTTTATGAGTTCGCTGTTCAATTGGAATTGTTCGAGTGCCTTTACTTTCATTGCTTCATCTTTTTCTTCTCCCATGCTTACCCATACGTCGGTGTAAATTATATCCGCATCTTCAATTGCATCAACTGCTGTGTTCCTCGCTGAGATAACCGAGCCTGTTTTTTGTGCGACCCCTAAGGCTTCGTCAACAACTGATTCAAGCGGTTTATAACCTTCGGGAGATGCATAGTTGATATTCATTCCGACTTTGATACATCCCTGTATCAATGAATGAAGAACGTTGTTACCATCACCTATATATGCTAAGGTAAGTCCTTTTAGGTTTCCTTTCTTTTCGTAAATTGTAAAAAGGTCAGCAAGTGCCTGGCATGGATGGTCGAAATCAGAGAGTCCGTTTATTACAGGAACAGTAGCATATCTTGCAAGTTCAAGGATTTTATGATGCTCGAAAACACGAGCCATGATTCCATCGACATATCTCGATAAGACTTTTGCTGTATCGTGGATTGTTTCTCCCCGTCCCATTTGTAAATCTGTAGGTGAAAAGAACATCCCGTTACCCCCAAGCTGGAAAATTCCTGTTTGAAAAGATACTCTCGTGCGTGTAGATGATTTTTCGAATATCATTGCAAGTGATTTACCTTTCAAGTCGTTTGTGTTTCTTGGTCCTTTTTTAGTAGCATCAGATTCTTTAATAATTAGGTCTACTTCTTCTTCCGAGAGAAGGCTGATTGAAATTAAATCTTTAGATTTTAATTTATCCATATAAATTTATTTAAATAGATTGTAAAATGATTAAGTTTATTGATGAATTATCGTTCCTGCTCTTCCTTCAAGAGCACTTTTTAAATTTTCTATGCTTGTTATAATTGCTTTGTTGCCCGTGCTGGTAATGAACTCGATTGCTGATGAAACTTTAGGTCCCATGCTTCCCGATGAAAAATGTCCCTGCAAAAGATAAGTGTTTGCTTCATCGAGGTTCATTTCTCTTATTGCAGTTTGGTTTTCCTTTTTAAAATTAAGGTAGCATGAATCTACGTTCGTTAATATTATTAACCTGTCAGCTTTCATATCTATTGCGAGTTGTGCCGACGCAAGGTCTTTATCTATTACAGCTTCAATGCCGACCAGCCCTCCAGTATCACCCGTGTAAACAGGTATGCCTCCTCCGCCAACCGATATTACAATATATCCTTCCTCAACTAATCTTTTTATAACGTTGGTTTGTATGATAAGCTTCGGTTTAGGCGAGGGAACAACGTGCCTGTATCCTCTACCGGCGGAATCCTCTTTAAACTTCCACTTCTTTTCTTTTATGATTTGCTTTGTTTTTTCGAGTGTATAAAAAGGTCCTACGGGTTTTGTCGGTAATTCAAAAGCCGGGTCATCCTTGTCTACTAATACCTGTGTTAATATAGTAATAGGACTCTTGCGAATACTTTTTTCTCTTGCAATGTTTTGAATTGCTGTTTGAAGTATGTACCCGATTTCACCCTGTGTCTCAGCTACGCATACATCAAGAGGCATCGGCGGTACTTTAGCTGATGCTTCATCATTTTGAATCAATATGTTTCCGACCTGCGGACCGTTGCCATGAGTTATTACTAACTTGTAATCGGATGTCAGCAAAGGTAAAAGCTGTTCGGCAGTAACGGATGCAGCCGATTCCTTTTCTTCAATTGTTCCTTTGCTTTTCGAATCGAGAAGTGCATTCCCGCCAAGCGCTAC
>CAYYJH010000086.1:0-10226 GCA_964472195.1 uncultured Ignavibacteriaceae bacterium
ATTAAATAAAAGAAGTGATGTTAAACTGGCTATATTTGATATTAATGGTAAACATGTAGAAACACTAATAAACACTATTAAGAATGCAGGTAATTATGAATTATTTTTTAATGCTAAAGGTTTAACTTCTGGGATTTATTTTTATCAGCTGAAAACAAAAAACTATCAAGAAACAAAAAAGATGCTTCTTATAAAATAGAATTGATAATTTTCTATTTAAAAAATTAATTGATAACAATAAATAAATTTTTTTTACTCGATACGAAGCCCTGCTTCGTCTAGTTTTTATGGATTCCTGCTTCCGCAGGAATGACAACGAGGGAATGATAATAATGAAAGGCATAACACGCTAAAGGTTTGTACCGCGCGCGGCTCCGTAGGAGTCCCTTCGGGAGAAGTAGAAACATGTCAGGACAGCACTGCCAACGCCACCAAATAATTATTGAGTCATAAGACAAAATTCAACGTTTTAATAGTAACATTAATTAACTATATTTGAGCAATTTATCTATAGATTTTGAACGTAGCGTTAATCATTGGCGGCTTATCGGCAGAAAGAGAAGTGTCTCTGGCTTCGGGTAAAGGGATACTTTCGGCACTCAGGGAATTGGGGCATAACGTCCGTGTCATCGACCCGATTTACGGAGATAAAGAAGTCAGTGAGGAGGTCATATTCAAAGATATGGTCTCGAAAGAATATCCTACTTTAGAGAAATTAGAATCGATAAAAGAGACCTCTTACAGGAATGTTTTGACGTGCATAAACTCCAGGCTGTTCGATGATATCGACATTGCGTTTATCGGGCTGCATGGAAAGTTCGGTGAAGACGGGCGGATACAGGTCTTGCTTGAAATGCGGAATGTAAAATATACCGGCTCGGATGTTTTTTCGTCAGCAATTACGCTTGATAAGGATATCTCGAAGATTATTTTTAAACGAAACGGTGTTAAAACGCCTGGATGGGTTACACTTTATAATAATAAGCTCAATAATGCAAAGGTTCTTCGAAAAAGTATTAACGAAGTGACAGGATTCCCATGTGTAATAAAGCCTAACGATGAAGGCAGTACAGTTGGTTTGACAATCGCACAACCGGAAATTAATGACGAGGATTTTTCGAAAGCTTTAGACCTTGCGTTCAGTTATTCCGATAAAGTTATAATAGAACAATATATCAAAGGCAGGGAGCTGACTGTTCCTGTGATTGGACATGAAGCGTATCCTGTAATCGAAATAAAACCGAAAGACGGCTTCTATGATTATTTGCATAAATATACAAAAGGGATGACGGAATATGTATGCCCGGCTGAGCTGGATGCTAACATAGAAAAACATGCTAAAGAAGTCGCATTGAATGCTCATAATTCTTTGCAGTGCTCGGTTTATTCAAGGGTAGATTTTATTTTAAGTGATAAGAATGAACTTCACTGTCTTGAAGTTAACACACTACCCGGCATGACAGAAACTTCTTTGGTTCCAAAGTCAGCAAAGGCTTTAGATATAAGTTTCGCTGAATTAATAGATAAGATAATTCAAATCTCTTTATTAAGGACAAATAAAAAATGAAAGAAGAAAAAGAAAGCTTAATCAAAATAGTTGCAAGGTTTCTGAAATACAATAAAATATTTGCGCTGTTCCTGATAATACTTTTATTACTTATTTACATGACAATCTTCGGGAACAAAGGATTAATCTATCGTATAGACCTTGAATCAGAGAAAAAACAACTCGAAGAACAATTACAAACTGAGATCAACAAAGGTGAAGAATTACAAAAAGAAATAAACGAACTTAATAATTCGGAAAGTAAGATTGAAAAAGTTGCAAGAGAAAAATACGGATTAACAAAAGAAGGTGAACAGATTTACAGAATTAAAGTTGACAGCACGAAATAATGTATATATCAATAACGAAATCAATTCTAATACTAACTCACCATGTATTCATAATATCATTGGGTAACTTTTAACATAAATCACAGTATATGTAAATATGACAAAAGACACGAATAAAATAATATTATCAGGAATGAGACCGACGGGTAAACTTCACATCGGTCATTATGTTGGTGCTCTTGAAAACTGGGTTAAGCTTCAAAACGATTATCAAAACTATCACCTTATAGCAGATTACCATTTATTGACAACAAATCTCAACACATCGCACGTTTATGAAAATACTGTAGAAATGGTAATCGATTGGATAGCATGCGGTATTGACCCTGAAAGTTCTCCAATTTTCAGACAGTCGCAGATTAAAGAACACACAGAGTTGTTTCTAATCTTCTCGATGCTCATTACGAAAGCAAGGTTAGAAAAAAATCCAACTTTGAAAGAGCAGATTCGTGATTTGAACTTGAAATCAATAACTTATGGTTATCTCGGCTATCCAGTTCTGCAAGCTTCGGACATACTCTTATACAAAGGTAATTACGTACCGGTTGGCGAAGACCAGGTTCCGCACGTAGAAATAACGAGACACATTGCAGGTTTATTTAATGAAAGCTATCACGGGAAAGATGGGAAAAAGTTATTCCCTATTCCCGAGCCGAAGATCACAAAATTTGCAAGGCTGCCGGGATTGGATGGAAAAGCAAAAATGAGTAAATCGCTTGACAACACAATATTAATTTCTGATGATGAAGATACCATAAAAACAAAAATGAAAAAAGCATTTACCGATCCAAATAGGTTAAGGAAAGGAGATAAAGGAAATCCTGATATTTGTTTGGTGTTTACCTATCACAATAAATTTAATCCGGGTGAAGTACCTGATATCAGAAAGGGATGCATTGATGGAACTCTTGGCTGTGTTGATTGTAAAAATAATATATCGAAAAAAATTTACGATTATTTTGCACCGATTCGTCAAAAAAGAGAAGCATTAGAAAATAACAGAAAATACGTAGCAGAAATTTTAAAAGATGGAGAGAATAAAGCAAGAATCATTGGTGAAAAAACGATGGCTGAAGTACGAGACGCAATGAAAATGGGTTAATTATTATTACTAAAATTTATATATTAAAATATACTTCATATAAAAAATACTCTTCAAAATATAAATATACCATATAACACATTTTTTACAGAATCCTGCGAATTAAAGCAGATCAATAATAAAAACCTGCGAATTAATTAATCTTAATTAATAAGGTCTTTTAGAAATTTTTAATAAATAAAGTAAAATCACTAAATATTTATCTCATTGACTTTAGAAATTAATAGAATTAATTTTTTTATTATTTTATTAATAAAAATTGAATATACCAGACAAAGAAGATAAAAAAATTCAAGATAACATTAAAAGCTCAGGAGAAATTCCGAAGCATGTTGCTATCATCATGGATGGAAACGGC
The DNA here is from genome assembly GCA_964472195.1 of uncultured Ignavibacteriaceae bacterium. Taxonomy (GTDB): domain Bacteria; phylum Bacteroidota; class Ignavibacteria; order Tepidaquicellales; family Tepidaquicellaceae; genus BS750m-G4. Next base: position 3,357 of record CAYYJH010000086.1, read on the forward strand.
AGGTGGGCAAAGCAGAAAAGGAAAACCAGGGTTTTTGGACACAAGGAAGGCGTTAATTCTGTTAGAGACATTGTAGAAGCTTCTGGACAGCTTGGAATAAAATTTCTTACACTGTACACTTTTTCGACTGAAAACTGGAAAAGACCGAAATCAGAAGTCACAATATTGATGAAACTCCTGATAAAAGCCCTGCAGGATGAAACAGACAGGCTTCACGAAAATGATGTGAAACTTATTACTACCGGGGATTTGAATACACTCCCAAAGAGAGTATTTCAAGAGCTGAAAGATGCAGTGGAAAAAACAAAAAACAATAAACGTATGACACTGAACCTTGCATTGAGTTACAGTGGAAGATGGGATATTGTAAATGCTGTGAAAGAAATTCATAGAGAATTTAAAAATTCAAAAGATTTATACAAAAATTTAAATGAGAGGAAATTTTCTGAATATTTAGCTACGAAAAATTTACCAGACCCTGATCTTTTAATAAGAACGGGTGGAGATTATCGGATTAGTAATTTTTTATTATGGCAATTGGCATATACAGAATTATATATTGAGCATAGATTCTGGCCCGAATTCAGAAGAAAACATTTGTATGATGCAATTAATGAATATCAAAGAAGAGAACGAAGATTCGGTCTGGTAAGTGAACAAATAAAAAAGAAAAAAATTAAAAAAAGAAAGTAATGATTAAATTCAAGAAAATTAATTTTTCAATTCTTCTCGTTTTTGTAGTTGTATTAACAATTGTCAACCACAATTCAGTTATCCCTCAACAGCAGGAACCAACTGTTTACAAAATTGCAAGTATAAATACTATTGGCAACAACCTATATGATTCCAAAACTATAATAGCATATTCAGGATTAATCATTAACCAGGAGATTACGATTCCTTCGGATGAAACAAGAGAAGCTATAAACAGGTTGTGGAATTTAGGATTGTTTTCAGATATTAAATTGTATGTTGACAAGAAATTTGGGAATGACGTTTACCTGATCATTGAAGTTGAAGAATTACCGAGAATAGAAAAAGTCAGTATTACCGGGAACGATGATATTTCCGATAGTGATATTCAGGATAGGATATCGATAGTATCCGGTGAAGTATTATCCGAGCAAAAATTAAAAGATATTGAATACAATCTCAAAAAGTACTATGTGGAAGAGGGTTTTTCGCTTGCTGAGGTTAAAGTAGATAAATTAATTTCTGCTGATAATGAAGCAAGAGTTAGGATAAAGATTAAGGAAGGAAACAAACTTACCGTAAGAAAGATAAGATTCAAAGGAAACAAATTAGTTTCATCGGACGATTTAGAAGATGCAATGGATGAAACATCTGAAAAAGTCTGGTGGCAGTTCTGGAACAGTGCTACTTTCGATAAAAATAAATTCGAGGAAGACAAGAAGCTGATTGTAAATTATTACAAAGAAGAAGGATTCAAAGATGCTGAAATTGTTAATGTAGATTTAAAACCATCCGCTTCGAAAGAAGACCTTACAATCGTCATAGAAGTTGACGAAGGCAAGAAGTACAGGATTAATAAAATAAATTTTGAGGGAAACACAATTTATCCCGATTCTCTTCTTTTAAGCAAATTGGATTTTAAGAAAGGTGAGGTCTATAATCAAAGAAAGTTAGAAGAAAATCTTTACGGAAACGAAGCTGAAACTGACATTAGCTCGTTATATCTTGACAACGGGTATCTTGGTTTTAACGCTGACATAGATGAAAAAGTAGTCGATGGAAACAAGGTGGATTTAAACTTATTAATCAGCGAAAATAACCAGTACAAATTTGGAATAGTAGAAATAGAAGGTAATGATAAGACTAAAGATAAGGTTATAAGACGAGAGTTATACTCAATTCCGGGAGATTACTTTACAAAAAGTAGTGTCAGAAGAAGTCTTCAGCAAATCAATGCACTGAACTATTTTAACCCGGAGAAGCTCAACCAGAAAATTACGTTAATGAATGATTCAACAGTAAAGATATCTTACATCGTTGAAGAAAGATCTTCGGATCAATTTAATGCTTCGATTGGTTACGGAGGTACTTTTGGGGTGACCGGTTCTATAGGTTTGACATTTAATAATTTCGACATTACCAATCCTCTTATAGGAGGAGCAGGACAGACGTTAAACTTTGAATGGCAATTCGGCGAAGGTGGAAATTTCAGGACATTCTCATTGGGTTTTCAAGAACCTTGGCTCTTTGATACACCTACTTTATTAGGTTTTACTGTTTATGATACAAGACAAAGATATACTTATGACGTTCAAGAAACAGGCGGAATATTAAACTTTGGAAGAAGATTTAAATTTCCCGATGATTTCTTCAGAGGTGACTGGGCTTTAAAATATCAGAGAACTAATGTAATTAACGGTGATGATTATTTTCAGACGGGTATCAGAACTCAATTGAGTGTTAGACAAACCATCACGCGGTCAACTGTTTTCGATCCTGTTTTTCCTATTTCGGGAACAAAAGTTGCTAACTCAACAGAATTAGCGGGTGGTCCATTCATACCGGGAAGCATTGAATTCTTAAAAAACGTATTTACTGCGGAAGCATACATGCCGCTTTTTAAATACGAGAAGCTTGTGTTACATTATAATTTTAATTTTTCATTCATCAACTCTTTATCTTCTGACAAATACCTTCCACCGACAGAATTATTTTATATGGGTGGAAACGGTTTAACGTATAATACGATCCCTCTCAGGGGTTACGATGACCGTAATGTCGGTCCGAAAGATTCAAGGGGAAATCCAGTAGGCGGTAGAGTTGCTATTAAATACGGGCTTGAATTAAGATATCCATTATCACTCGACCCATTTCCAATTTTCATATTAGCTTTTGCTGATGCAGGCAACATATGGAGTAGTATAACAGAGACGGATCCTTTCGATCTCAGGAGATCAGTTGGATTTGGTACAAGACTACTTTTACCGGCTGTAGGTCTAATCGGTTTTGATTTTGGCTACGGTTTCGACAGAGTTATTGAAGACAACGAAGAACCCAAATGGTTGTTTCACTTCCAGTTTGGTAGAGGGTTTTAAATTTTATAATTAAAAAATCATTTAAAATATTTTACAAGGAGAAATCTTTTTTGAAAACATTATTCATAAAAACAATAACGATATTTTTATTTTTCTTATCTATCATTTTTTCTAACGATGCCAGTGCTCAAATTAAAGTGGGGTATGTTGACAGTGAAATAATTTTAAAGCAACTCCCGGAATCTGAAAAAATTAAAACGGAGCTCGAAGCTATTCAGAAATTATATTTAGACACAGTACAAACAAAAGAAAACGAATTGAAGGAAAAAGCAGAAATATTTAAAACAAAATACGAAGAAGCTCAGAACTTAGTATCTTCGGGTACTGTCACATCCGAAGAAGAAATTAACAAACTTGAAGAAGAATTAAGCAATCTTCAAAATGAAATTAGAGACTTAGATGAAGGATTGGCTATTTACAAGCAAAAAGTTCAAAACGAATTAATACAAAAGCAGTCTGAATTATTCAAGCCTGTGAAAGAAAAGGTAACCAAAGTCATTGAAAAAGTTGCAAAAAAAATGAAGATCAATTTCGTATTCGATAAAGCAGATGGAATCTTAATATATGGGGATAAGGAATTTGATATAACATTCAAAGTACTTGATCAACTAAAATAGTATTCCAAAAACTAATTTTCATCGTGGGAATTTTCATCGTTAATATCCGCATCTTCTTAAATGGATATATATGCAGGTAATTCTAAAGCGTGAATATATCGATATTTCAATAAAGAAAATAATAAGAGAATGAATCTATCAAGAATAATAAATATTTTTATCCCTGTAAGATGGTTTTCATATTTAATGATCTTACTGTTTATGCTAACCTGTATTAACGCTTTTGCTCAAACTAAAGTGGGATATATCGATTCAAAAAAGATTATCGAATCAATGCAAGAAGCAAATGACGCAAAATTAAAACTCGATAATCTTGTTGCAGAGTGGCAAAGAGAGTTAACAACGCTGCAGGATAGTCTTAAACAAATGAAAGACGATTATGATAAAAAGAAATTAATTTTAACCGACCAATTAAAACAACAGACAGAAAAAGAAATAAATGATCTTGATGCTGCGATTACTAATTATAAAGTTTCCAAGTTTGGTGAGGGTGGAGAATATTTCCAAAAGCAAAAAGATTTCATGAAACCTGTTCAGGATAGAATATTTCTTGCTATTGAAAAAGTTGCCTTAGAAGAAGATTATGATTATGTTTTCGATAGAAGCAGTGAAATACTCTTGTTATTCGTTAATGAACGATACGATCTTACTGCAAAAGTTCAGAAAATAATCTCTGGTAAATGAAATTATAGTTTAAGCAGAATCTTGACTGTTTCATTTTTCTAAACAAGCATACACTTTAATATGAAAGTTATAGAAATTGCCAATCATTTAAACGGAGAGGTCGAAGGAAATTCAGGAATAGAAATAACTAATGTTGGGAAAATAGAAACTGCTACGCGGGATGAGATCTCATTTATTTCAAATCCCCTCTATGAAAAATTCTATAATACAACTAATGCCGGTGCCTTAATTGTATCCAAAGAATTTATTATTAAGAAACCCAAAAAAGAGCTAACAATAATTAGGGTTAAAGATCCTTATTTATCCTTCATAAACGTACTAAAACTTTTTGATAAAAGTAAAACCGATAAGTTAGAAGGAATTTCTAAAAACAGTGTAATAGGCTCAAATACTGTGGTTGATAAAGATGTCTATATCGGAGATTTTGTGAAAATAGGAAACAACTGTCACATTGGGATGAACACATCAATTCATCCTAACTGTTCTATCGGTAATGAAGTAAAAATTGGAAGTAATTCCGTATTGTATCCCAACGTGGTTCTATACAATGGTTGTGAAATAGGAGATAATGTAATTATTCACTCCGGGTGCGTTATAGGATGCGATGGATTCGGGAACGCTAAGCAAGAGGACGGTAGTTATCAAAAAATTCCTCAAATTGGAATAGTCGTGATCGAAGACAACGTTGAAATTGGTAGCAATTGTACAATAGATAGAGCAACAATCGGAGAGACAAAAATTTGCAAAGGTGTCAGGCTTGATAACCAGATCCAGGTTGCTCATAATGTTTTTATAGGTGAAAATACCGCAATCGCTGCTCAAGTAGGAATAGCTGGTTCAGTAAAGATTGGAAAAAGATGCATGATTGCGGGACAGTCCGGACTTGTTGGACATATTACATTATGTGATGATGTAATAATCGGAGCTTCTGTTGGTGTTTCAAAATCAGTTATGAAACCGGGATTATATACTGGTTACAGGGTAAAACCTTACAAAGAAGACCTTAAACAGCAAGCATCGATCGCACAAATTGAAAAATTAAAAGATAGAGTTAAGGAACTGGAAAAAAAGATTTCCAAATAACTTTAGAAAACTAAAATATCTTTAGCAATGATAGAAAAGCAAAGGACAATTAGAAAAGCTGTTACATTATCCGGTGTTGGTTTACACACTGGAAATAAATCGAACATGACTTTTAAACCTGCACCAGAAAACTACGGGATCAAATTTAAAAGAATTGACCTTAAAAACTCTCCCGAAATCACAGCTGACATAGACCATGTAATTGATATTTCAAGAGGTACTACAATCGGGCAGAACGGAGTAGAAATACATACTGTTGAGCACGTGCTTGCGGGTATAATGGGTTGTGAAATCGATAATATAATAGTTGAACTCGATACTAATGAACCGCCGATAATGGATGGTAGTGTGAAAGATTACGTTGCAACATTATTAAACGCAGGCATTATGGAACAAGAAGAAAAACGAGATTATCTCGTTATCGAAGATACTGTCCATTATCAAAACAAAGAAGATAATGTCGATATTGTTGCTTTACCTTTGAAAGACGAATTCAGAATATCATTAATGATAGATTATAATAATCCTGCTTTAGGAGTACAGCATACAGGTCTTTTTAATCTTCAGGAAGAATTTGCTAAAGAATTTGCACCAGCAAGAACTTATTGCTTTTTACAAGAAATCGAGGACTTACAAACACAGGACCTTATAAAAGGAGGAGACATCGATAACGCGATAGTTATAGTTGACAGGGATTTTACAAAAGATGAATTCGAATCATTTAAAAAGAAAATCGGAATAGTAGACAGTGTTATTTTAGGCTCAAGCGGAATATTAAATAATAAAACTTTAAGATTTAAGAATGAACCCGCCCGGCACAAAGTCATTGACTTGATAGGGGATCTCGCTTTAATAGGTGCACCCATCAAAGGACAGATACTTGCAGCTCGCCCCGGTCATAAAGCAAATGTTGAATTCACAAAAATGCTTCGAAAGCTCTATTTGCAGAAAAAAATTGAGAAGAAATTCCAGGTAATGAAATCGGGAAACATTGTTTTTGATATCGAAGCTATCTTGAATATAATGCCGCACAGATACCCATTCCTGCTTGTTGACAGAGTTATAGACCTTGAAATCAACAAGAAAATCGTTGGAATAAAAAATGTAACTTATAATGAACCTTTCTTTCAGGGACATTTTCCATCAAGGAAAATAATGCCCGGCGTTTTACTGGTAGAGGCTATGGTTCAATGCGGATGCATTCTTCTTTTAAATACTATTGAAAATCCCGAGAACAAGTTAGCGTATTTTGCATCTATAGAAAAAGCTAAATTCCGAAACCCTGTCACACCCGGTGACCAGCTTGTATTTGAAATGGAGCTTGTATCTTTCAAAAGAAATGTTTGTAAATTAGCAGGTAAAGCTTACAAAGACCATGTCGGAGGTAAGGTCGCATGCGAAGGTGAGTTTATGGCAGC
>CAYYJH010000086.1:10326-11949 GCA_964472195.1 uncultured Ignavibacteriaceae bacterium
TCTATTCCCGGTAGTTTTTTCCCTTCCAATAACTCTAAAGAAGCTCCACCGCCGGTTGATACATGTGTCACTTTATCTTCAAGCTCTGCTGCAGCAATAGCACTGGCAGAATCCCCTCCCCCAACTATTGTAATCGAACCGTTTGTAGTTGCATCTGCTAAAGCCTTCCCTATTTCAAAAGTTCCTTTTGCAAAATTGCTCATCTCAAATACTCCCATCGGACCATTCCAGACGATTGTTTTTGATTCCAATATTCTTTTCCTAAAAAGCTTTATTGTTTCCGGTCCGATATCCATTCCCATCCAATCATTATATTCTTCGGTTACTTTATCGAATGCAAGTATTTTTATTTCTGCGTCGTTCTCAAATTTATTAGAATAGACAACGTCAACTGGTAACTGTAACTCTTTATTCACAGTCTTTGCCTGCTCGTATATTTCTTTTGCCAAATCAACCTTATCTTCTTCCAAAATAGATTTCCCAATATTATAACCAAGAGCTTTGTAAAAAGTGAACATCATTCCTCCGCCAATCAGTATCTTATCTGCAATGTTCAATAGATTCTGAAGAACATCAATTTTTCCCGATATTTTTGATCCTCCCAAAATAGCACAGAGAGGACGTTTCGGATCATCAACTGCAGAAGACAAATACTTTAATTCTTTTTCTATAAGATAACCTGCTGCACATATATTAATAAAATGGGTTACACCTTCGGTCGATGCATGTGCTCTGTGAGCAGTCCCGAATGCATCGTTAACGTAAATGTCTCCGTAACGGGCAAGTTTCTTTGCGAACTTCGGGTCATTCTTTTCTTCTTCTTTGTAAAACCTCAAGTTTTCGAGTAAGAGTACATCTCCCTCGTTCATTTCATTAATAACAGAGATGTTATCATCGCTTATGCAATCATCAGAAAAGAGTACACGCATATCAAGATATTTTGATAAGAACTCCGCAACGACTGATAAAGATAATTTTGTATTCTTTTCACCTTTTGGACGCCCCATATGACTCATTAAAATACACTTTCCGCCGGCTGATATAATAGCTTTTATCGTCGGAACGGATTCAATAATTCTTTTCGAATCGGTTATGTTACCATTCTCATCCAAAGGTACATTAAAATCAACCCTGACTAAAACATTCTTCCCTTTAATTTGATTCTCCGAGATTAATTTGTCTAATGTTAGTTTTGGCATAGTAGAACGAAATTATATATTATTAATTGATATTTGAAAATTGATTGTACCTGCCTGCTGCAGGCAGGAATTAAAAATTGTTAATTGAAAATTATATATAAAACTCTATAGATAAAAAAATCGATTTTAAAAAAAGCCCGGATAATATCTTAGCCGAGCTTTACAAAACAAATATTTTTAAGATCACCGCTCTCAAACTAAGTTTGTGAACGAGAAACAAATCTAAATTATTTAATAAGAACCATTCTCTTAACATCAATGAAACTACCGGATTCTAATCTGTAAAAGTAAACTCCGCTTGAAAGATTTGTTCCGTTGAAATCAACTATGTAACTTCCTGCTGATTTAACTTCATTCACCAGAGTTGCTACTTCCTTACCAACAACGTCATAAACCTTTAATGAAACAAAACCTTGTTTCGGAA
>CAYYJH010000087.1:0-11817 GCA_964472195.1 uncultured Ignavibacteriaceae bacterium
CACCGGGACAAACCATACACAAACTTGACATTACAACATTACCACCATCTTCTCCCGTAAACTATACATTCACGGGCGGTGCATCAGCAGGTGGAGCAGAGGCATATATAAATCCCGCTGGAACTGAATTCTGGTTAGTGCTTTGCCATCAAAACTTTGCCAACGTTGCTTATAAGTTAGCAAACATTGGTGGCGGTGGAAATCCGGGATTCCCGGAATCATTCGAAAGTACAACTTTCCCACCACCGGGATGGACAAAGTTTAACGTCGGCGGTGGAGCAGGATGGAACAGGCAAACAGTAGGAACCACACCTATTCCTGGATGGACAGGCGGTGTTATTACGGCTCCTCCTGGGGGTGAAACCCATGTTGCATTCTGTACTTGGAATACAGGCGGTACAACTGCAAATGATCAGTATATCGTAACACCTCAAATTAGCGGTGTTAATATCACTGATGCAGATTCCATTACATACTGGCTAAAACGTACATACAATTCGTATTCCGATTCGGTTGATCTAAGAGTATCAACAACTACACCTACTGCCGGTGGATTCACGAATCTATTAAAAATCCATGGATACCCGGCAAGTGGCAGTGATACAAACTGGGTACGATTTGCTGCAAGCTTAAGCAGTTTTGCAGGTCAAAACATTTATGTAGCCTGGAGAGAACACGTAACAGATAACTTCAACAGAGGTGCAGCAATTTCATTGGATTTGATTGACATAGCAGGCACAATAACAGGTGTTACTAATAATCAAACACCCAGAACATATGAATTGAGTCAAAACTATCCTAATCCATTCAACCCGACAACTACAATTAACTTCTCAATTCCAAAGTCAGGCTTGGTAACAATCAAGGTCTTTGATTTACTCGGGAAAGAAGTTACTACATTAGTTAATGACCCGAAAGTTGCAGGTACATATTCTGTAAACTTCGATGGTTCAAACCTATCCAGTGGTGTTTACTTCTACAGAATAGAAGCAAACGATTTTGTAGCTGTTAAAAGGATGATGCTTATTAAGTAAGATTTGAACTTATATTAGTTTTTTAAAGACCCGGGTAAGAAATTATCCGGGTTTTTTTATTTTTGAATATAAGACAGTATAGTACTGCTCCAAATAATTTGCTCCCCTTGCTTTAAGCTCTCATGTTTCTAATTGAATTGCAAGTATACTCAAAAAAAGTTAAAATATTATCAAGCACATTTGCAATCTTGATAATCTATTTAAGACTTAGTATTTTTGGGAATACATAAGATGAAAAATGAAGATAAAACTCACTCATAAATTTATTTTTGTTATCATTTTTGTTTTATTTTATTCTGGTTTTTTTAACTTATGTCTTAATAAAATAAAAGGGGAACTCCTTTCATCGCGAGAAAGTTCAATTACACTCTGTCGAAACGGTTTAAACATACCTATCTTCGACCACCAATCATCATACGATACAATTAACATCAGTGCAATTCCTCCAAATAATATTATCACAGGTGTAACAATTACTATTGACACAATAATCCACTCCTGGGATGCAGATTTAGGAATAACAATCTGGAAAGGAATTTTATTAGACAGTCTGGTTAACCATCGGGGAGGAAGTGGTAATAATTTTATAGGAACAAAATTTTCTGATACTGCTTTAACACCTATTTCTTCCGGGAATCCTCCATTCACAGGTTTTTTCAGAGCTGAGTATCCTTTAAGTGTATTTAACGGCATTGATCCAAATGGAGAATGGATACTCGAAATCTATGACAACTTTTCCGGCGATCAAGGAACTTTAAAAGCATGGTGCTTGACAATATATTTTGAAGAATCATCCGGATTAGTTAATAATCAATACTATCCCACAAATAGTTATTCTCTGTCACAAAATTATCCGAATCCATTCAATCCAGTAACTTCGATTAAATTTTCAATTCCTATATCAGGATTAGTAACTTTAAAAGTCTATGATGTATTAGGTAAAGAAGTAATTACTCTTGTGAACGAAATAAAAAGTGCAGGTAAACATAGTGTTGATTTCAATGCAGCAAATTTTTCAAGTGGTGTTTATTTCTATCGTATAGTGATCCATTCGGATAATATTGAAGCTGGTGAATTTGTTGATGTAAAGAAAATGTTATTAATTAAATAATCCACAATTGATTTTGCTTTAACAAATTCACGGTAACCCAGTTTCGGTTAAAGTACTTTGATGATAATCGAATGATAAACAAAACTTGCTATAATATTTAGAAATAATTATTTTTAAGAAAAATAGGGATATAATCATGGCAAAATTAAAAGATCTATTAAAAGATAAAGAGTTTCATTTTGTAAAAACCGGGACTAATGTTCTTGATACAGTTAAATTTATGAACAGTAAATTAATTGGAGCTGTACCTGTATTGGGAGAGGGCGGCACTCTTAAAGGAATTTTTTCAGAAAGGGATTTGCTTAACAAATGTATCTCAAAAGATGTTGATCTCAAAAGCACGTTAGTCGATGATGTGATGACAAAAAAAGTTATAGTGATAGAATCACACGACACCCCGGAATATTGCCTTCATATACTCAAACAGGAAAATATCCGACATATACCAATCATTGAAGGAAAAGAGTTGATCGGAATACTCTCAATACGTGACCTTCTATTGTACGATATGAAACTAAAAGAAGAAAAGATAGATTTATTAAAAGCATATATACGGTATAGCGGATGAATGATTTAAATATATTTTCCCTCTAAATAATTGAGCTACGCATTGATTCGAATATAAATAATTAGCTATCCCTCTGATTCCAGATATCTTTCAGCATCAATTGCTGCCATGCATCCCGTACCAGCTGCTGTTATTGCCTGTCTATAATAACTATCTTGAGCATCACCACATGCAAACACACCCGGGATGTTAGTTTCAGTCGTTGCTTTTTTCGTAATCAGATATCCCACTTCATCCATATCAAGCTGACCTTTAAAAATATCTGTATTCGGTTTATGCCCTATTGCCATAAATACACCCTCGCATGGGAAATCTGTTATTTCACCGTTTTTGACGTTCTTGAGTTTTACACCCGTAACAGACAAACTTCCATTTTCTTCTTTTCCGACAATTTCATCTATAACTGAATCAAATTGAAATTTTATCTTAGGATTGTTAAATGCTTTCTCCTGCATAATTTTAGAAGCTCTCAATTCATCTCTTCTATGTACAACTGTAACTTCCGAAGCATGTTTCGTTAAATAAATTGCTTCTTCCATTGCAGTGTCGCCGCCGCCCATGACTACAACTTTTTGGTTTTTAAAGAAGAATCCATCACAGGTTGCACATGCAGATACACCATAACCCATATATTTTTTTTCAGATTCAAGTCCTAATAGTTTAGCAGAAGCTCCCGTAGCGGCAATAAGAGCATCACAAGTGTACTCACTTCCATCATCGGCAGTGAGTTTAAATGGTTTTTGTGAAAGTTCTGCTTTCATTATTGTTTTAAAGAAAGATTTTGCTCCAAACCTTTGAACCTGTTTCCTCATAGTATCCATAAGATCGGGACCCATTATTCCATTCTCAAAACCAGGGTAGTTATCAACTTCCGTTGTTATCATAAGTTGCCCACCGGGTTGCGAACCTTCAAACAATAAAGGATTTAGATTAGCACGGGCAGTATAAAGTCCCGCAGTAAAACCTGCCGGTCCGGAACCAACAATAATTACTCGATGATGATTACCGTTTTCAGATTGTTTATCAGACATTTATCAACATATTAAATTTCTAAAAAAAATTTTTAACATAAAAATTATTTGTTCCCTGCATTCTTTAGAGAGTTTCTCTTCTCTATTAGTTGTTGATTGTTGGGATTAATCTTCAAAGCTTTATTCCAGTATTTGATCGCATTTTTAAAATCTTTTAAAGACTTATGAACATCACCAAGATGTTCAAGAACAACAGCACTCGAACCATTTATCTTAAGAGATTTTTCAATATACTTCTTCGCTGATTTATATTTCCCTAATTTAAAATAGACCCAGCCAATCGTATCGAGGTAAGAAGCATTCTCGGGTTCTTTATCGACTGCTATCTTAGCCATTGCTAAAGCCTTTTCTAATCTTTCCCCTCTTTCAGAAAGGTTGTATGCATAATTATTTAGAATCAATGCATTACCCGGGTCGATCTTCAAAGCTTTTTCATATGTTTTATCAGATTTTTCATACATTTTCTGTCCGTTGTATGCTAACGCAAGTGTTGACAGAATCGATATTTCTTTTGGTTGATTTTCAAGTGCTATTTCAAAATATTTTATAGCTTCGAGTTCGTTGTTCAGACGCTGTAGAACAAGACCATAAAGGTAGTTCATTCGATAATCATCGGGGAAGACATTCAACCCTTTTTCATAAACTGTCATCGCATTATCATTGTTGCCTTGATTGTAAAAAGTAAACCCAATTTGGATATAAGCATCTTTAATTGTATCACCTACCTCAACAGCTTTGAAAAACTTTTCAACATAACCTTCTTCATTTTTATTCGCGATATCGATTCCACCTAAATAAAAATATGGAAGCCACTCCTCCGGATAATTTTCGACAAGATGACTGAAAATATTTTCTGCTATATCGATTGCTGTTACATCTTCAGATATAAGATTGTAATAAATTTCTCCTACCTGCAGTTTTTCTTCAAATGTTAGAGAATCTTTTCCAAGTATTTTACTGAATCTTTCAAAGCCTTTTTCACTCTCATTTTCTTTAAAATATATTTTAACAAGTTCAGTCTGAATATTCTTATCATCGGGATTAAGTACGAATAGTTCTTCATAAACCATCTTCGCTTTTTCATAATGACCTGTTTTCATATACAAAGCTCCAAGCTGCTGTCGATTTGCAATATCATATGGATCCAATTTCAGTACGTTTTCCAAAACTTCGACACATTTATCATATTCCTTATATTTATAATATATCTCGTAAGTTCTTCTAAGAACATCAAAATCGAAACCAATCCTGTCTGTTATTCTTTCATAGACTTCTAATGCTTTCGTTGGCATTTTCAATTCCTGGTATATTCTGGCAAGAGTGTATAATCCGTATGTGTAACTCGTATCAAGTTCAACTATCCTTTCAAAAATTTGTGCTGATTTCTGATAATCCTCCAAACCCATATAAATATTAGCTTTTTGTTCTAAATAATTCAGATTATTGGGTGAAAATCTTAAAGCTTTATTTACTTCAACGATTGCTTTCTTGAAATCTCCTAATTCATAATAAACAGATGAGATAGCAAAATATATTCCCGGCGATTCATCGTATTTAAGAGCTGCCCTGTAATATTCGATAGCTTGTAAATATTTATATTGAAGTTCTAAAGTCTTTCCTTCTATAAAAAGACTTTGGGCATTATAATTATCCGACATCTTTTCTGAATCATTGTTTTTTTGAGCAGACAGCCGTCCATTTAATACCAAAATCGCTGTTGATAACAGAATTAGATAAATACGTAATGATTTTAATATTTTTCTTTGGAATAACACGGTTTCAAAAATAATTTTTACATAACCAATTTGCAACGCAGATAATTGTACAAGTAGGGAACGAATTGGTTAATAATATTAGAATTACAACTTAATAGGATATAACTTATATTGTAATCTAATTTTTCTGTATTTATTATGAAAATCGATTTAGAATCAATTATATTCATAATTCTTGGGATTACTGCTATTTTTTCTGCAATAATGATGATCTCAAGAAGAAATCCTATTTCTAGCGCCCTATTCCTGATACTCAACTTCTTCACAATTTCCGGGATGTATCTTTTACTGAAAGCACAATTTATTGCGATTATTCAAGTACTTGTTTACATGGGTGCGATAATGGTTTTGTTCTTATTTGTCATAATGTTATTGAATCTTCAAGACGAAAAAAAGCTTACAGAAAAATTTACGTACAAAAAAATTTCTGCTGTTCTACTTTCAATAATGCTTTTTTTCCTATTAGGGTTCACTGTTTACTTTGGTTTTGCAGGTAAATATTATGGAATGAATCCAAATGCTGAAAACATAGGTACTGCAGAAAATTTAGGTAAGGAACTTTTCACTACTTATTCACTGCCAGTTGAACTTGCAGGTCTCCTTTTACTTGCTGCTATTATCGGTGCGGTTATGCTTGCTAAAAAAAGAATCGACTAAATATAGTACAAAGCATACTTAGATAACGTTGAAACCTGTATACTTTCTTAAAACCTCTGGCACAACAATATGTCCATCTTTGTTTTGATAGGTCTCAAGAAGTGAAACAATCAGCCTTGAAGTTGCAAGTCCGGATCCATTCAATATGTGAACAAATTCTGTTTTTGTTTTTCCTCCTTCAAGGATTTTCTTGTATCTAATTTTTCCACGTCTTGATTGAAAATCTGTAAAGTTACTCACAGAAGAAGCTTCGAGCCATTTGTTCTCAGCATAAGACCATACTTCTATATCATAGCATTTACTCGCGGAAAAGCCTAAATCACCAGTGCACAGCTCAATGACCCTGTAATGTATTTTGAGCTTCTCAAGAATGTTACAGGCATCTAACAGCATTTTCTCAAGCTCATCATAAGAACTTTCCGGTGTGCAAAAATTTACAAGCTCTACCTTATTGAATTGGTGAACTCTTAGAAAACCTTTTGTTTCTTTACCATAACTACCGGCTTCTCTTCTAAAGCAGTTCGTAAATGAGCTATACTTAATTGGAAGTTCTTCGGATTTTAAGATCTCATCCCTGTGAATATTTACGAGCGGTACTTCAGCAGTTGGAATAGCGTAGAGATCATCTCTTTCTATATGATACATATCATCAGTAAACTTTGGGATTTTTTCAGCAGCTTCCATCGATGCACTATTAACTAAAACAGGTGGTAATACTTCGATGTAATTATTCTTTGCATGCATATCTAACATAAAATTCCATAAAGCTCTCTCCAATATTGCACCTTTGCCTTTATAAAATGGGAAACCGCTGCCTGTTATTTTCGTTCCTGTGTCAAAATCAAGTATATCCAGTTTTTTCCCGAGCTCTAAATGATCCAACACATTGAAATCAAACTTCTTTTTCTCGCCCCAAATATTTATCTCTACGTTATCTGCTGCACTTTTTCCAATAGGTACGTCGTCTCTGGGATTATTCGGAATGAACATCAATTCACCATCTATCATTGTATCGAGCTTTCTTAACTCTTCGTCTAACTTTTTAATTTCACTGGAAACTTGTTTCATTTCTGAGATTTTTTCATCCGTATCCTCTTTATTCTTTTTCATTACTGCAATTTGATCAGAAACTTTATTACGTAATTCTTTTAAACTTTCATCTTTTATTATGATACCTCGTCTTTCTTTATCTATATCTAATATTCTAATGATGATCTTATCATCTTCTCCCCTAAGTTTCAGTTTCTCTCTGATAAAATCAGGTTTCTCTCGTATCAGTTTTATATCTAACATTTACTTTTAATTATTTAAAATTAATTGTAAAATTACTATTTAAGTATTAAACATTAAAGGTTTATCATAATATAACTGTAATAGGAAAATTTATTTTGGTTTATTATATAATGAATATTTTGTTAGTAGAAACAATTTTAATTTTCAATTTCTATTTTTTAATATTGTCACAATTTTCAAATTTTAAAATTATTTACATAAAAATTTGATTAATAATAATTGATTGAAAATTTAAAGTATTCAGTACCCAAGTTGTACTTTTAACAATCTCAAACCCTCTAAAGAGTCCATTGTTTGAAATCCTAATTCAGATGAAGCTTTATTTGTTATTAGTCCGGAATTTAACGGACGGGGTGCAGGTTGGTTCAGTTGACTGGTCTTAATTGGTGAAATAAGATTTTTATTAAGTTTAAAAACTTCACAAAGTATCATTGCATACTCAAGCCTTGATATGATATCACTTCCTGCAATATTGTAAATACCCTTGCAGTCTTTTTCAACTATTTTTAGTGAACCGTAAGCAAGGTCATCAGCCATCGTAGTATTTCCAATCTGATCATCTACAATGTTTATCGGTTCATTATTTCTAAGTTTATTTATCATCCATAAGGCAAAATTCGGTTTTACATTCTTCCCCATCCCGATTAGAACCATTGTTCTTATGATAACATAATTTACTCCGCTGGATATCAATGCGTTTTCGCTTGCAAGCTTAGACCTCCCATAAAATGAAATTGGATTTGGTTTATCTTCTTCCGTGTAAGGTCCTTTATTCCCATTAAAAACGTAATCAGTAGAATAATGTACTATCTTCGAATCCTCAAGGCGGGCAGCAATTATTAAATTTTTGACAGCATCAACATTTAACTTCCAGCATAGTTCCCGTTCTGTTTCACATTTATCAACATCTGTATACGCTGCACAGTTTATTATCACATCGGGTGAATAAAATTTTATGATTTTTTTCACTGCTTCTTTATTCGTGATGTCCAATTGAATATATTCATGTCCGTAATCCAGATAGGATTCCTTTTCTACCGAACTTAGTTTTAAAATAAAATCAGATTCACGTGTGAATATTGTCACAATTGCCTGTCCCAATAATCCATTCGATCCTGTGATAAATATGTTTTTCAATTTTTCTTAAATAATTTTGTTTAAAATTACTGCTGCCTTGTGTAAAACAATGGGAAAAAGATTCTAACGCAATTTATTAAGTTCGTGAATGCCTTCAAGCGAGGTGTTGTATGAAGCAATTCTGTTTGCATAATGAAGACTTTTTATGAAATCATTATTTAAAGAAAAATTCAATATGAAAGATGCTGCAAAAACATCTCCACAGCCTGTACTGTCTGCAAAATGTGGATTCTCAATTGCACTGATGTCGCGTTTATCCAGATCAAAGAATTTTTCTTTCCCAAATGTTTTTTCCCTTTTGATATATCCGGATGATCCGTTTACTCCTCTTGTAATAATTACACCTCGAACTTTACTTCTGGGATGAAACAACATTTCTTCAGCAAGTTCATATTCTTTCATCTTCTTTGCTGATAGGGAAGAAATTTCGTATTCATTCATCTGGATGGTATCTGTGTTAATGCACCATTCAATCCAATTATCAACAGTTGTATGTTCACGTGTTCCGTCTTCATTAGTTTTCATAACAAGGTTGTGTATATCAATATGCATGATACCTTCAAAGTTGTTTCTTAACTCTTTTAAAGTATCAAGTGTTATATCTACTCCCGATATCATGTTAATCAACATTGCATCACCTGTTGGAAGAAGCTTCTCGATAGAACTATAATCCAGTGTGTATGTTGGTTCGGTCGATTGCTCTATCCGGGCACTCTTCCCGGATTTATACTGGTTATAATACAGATTTACTTTCCTTGTCGGGTGAGATACTTTAAAGATCCCATCCATATTAATATTTGTATATTTTTTAAGTATGTCAGTTATTTTGTCATACTCATCATCACCCAAATTCATGAGGGGCATAACTATATCTTTTTTCTTCGCTAACATAGATAGTGTTAATACGGAATATAAAATACCTCCATAACTATGTATCACACTACCGTCTGCTTTGTGGATGAGATCGACACAAGGTTCTCCGATGACAAGATAGTTCATTTCACAGGATTGTTTCTGCTTTAATAATTTTATTTACATACTTCAAGATTTGAATCAAATGACACACATTATTTCAATTAAACATTTTATTTGAAATTCCTAATTGGATTAACTATTCAAATTTATAAAATAATTCCATGTGTTATATTAAAAAACTTATTTATATAGTAACAAACGAATACTTTTATTCAAAGGCTTTTCGTAACTGCTCTCTGGCTTCGCGTCTTCCCTTTTCACCCCCAAAATTAATACTCAGCGTTCCTTGATGTGTAATCCCTAAATCGGGCGAATTATGGAGTGCATAATCTAATTGAAATAAATCATAATTTATTCCAATCCCTCCTGTGAATGATGTGGGCTCGCTGCCGATGCCCGCTCTCAGATCTACATAATCCATCAAGGAATATTCCAGACCAGCCCTGACAGATATAGGATGTTTAACATCTTTTTCTAATTCTAATATCAGGTTAATATCATTTCTTGGTTGTACCGTGAACCCGGATCTATAAACCTGAACGATTTTTTCTTTAGATTGACCAATTGTGGAACCGGTCAAATTCTTTGCGAAAAAACCCCATCTCAAAAATTCATTTATGTAAGCCATAGTTCCTATGTCAAGACCGAAGGAAGATGCTGAGTTGTAATTTTGAATATTTATGTTGAAATAATTTATGTTAAGACCATAAAATATTTTACCTTTGAAATTGTTACCGTAAGAAAGGATAATATTTGTTTCCCGGTATAGTTCGTAACCATACGTTTTTGCAGCAAGCCCAAAAACACCGAAATTCAATGGTTCGGCATAAGATAATGCTCCTGTCTTCAGCTCACTTAAGCCATACGGTGCGGGACTATAAAAAGCGGAAACTTCTCTATATTTCAATTGACCTAATCCTGCTGGATTATAAAATATAGCTAATGAATTGTTAGAAAGTGAAGTGAATGCTCCATTTAATGCTATTGCACGTGCTCCTAAATCGACATTTTCAAATTGAGCATATGAAACTTTTATACAGAAAAAAGATATTAATATTAATAGTGATTTGTAAAGCAAGAAAAACTTTGTTAACAGGATTATGAATTGATTATTAAAATTAAGTATTCAAAATTAAATGAAAAATAAATTAAAAGTGAGTTAAAATGAAAAATAATATTAAGGCTCTTTTATTTGTTCTGATCATCCTTAATTTATTCGGTTTTAGTAAAATATTTGCACAGGATTTTAATGTTGAAGTAATTATAAATGTAGATGCTCTACCAGTAGATGCTAAAGATCGCCTTAATGATTTTAAAAGACAGGTTGAGGATTATTTTAACAAGAACAAATTCGCTAAAGGTGAAATATACCCGATAAAAGCTACACTGCAATTCAATTTCCGCTCAACAGATGGTTTTGATCAATACGAAGCTCAATTATTTATAGCAAGCCAAAGGCAAATATTTAATCCCAATAAGAATGTTCAGCCAACTTATACGACTGCTCTTAAATACTTAGATGAAAAATGTACATTTGATTATAACAGGGCTCTCCCGTTCATAAAAAACGATGTAAGGTTCGACTCATTTTTAAGCCTCCTTGACTATTACGCTTATATGATGCTTGGTTTCGATGAAGATACATATTATGTAAAAGGAGGGAACAAATATTACCAAAAAGCTCTTGACATTTGTAATAAACCTATCCCCGACAGGAAAGGATGGACTGAAACAGGCGGTGGTTCAAAACCATCGAGACTGCAGCTCGTAGAAGAAGTACTAAACACACGTTTCGATAATTATAGAACAGGACTCTTTGAATATTTCTGGATGGGAATTGACTCACTTGCTCTTAATCCGAAAAATGCCTATTCATACATCATTACTGCACTGGAAAAAATTGGAGGAGTAAGGAAAAAAGAAGTTAAATCTTTCAACATTGATTTATTCTTCGATGCAAAATATACGGAGCTTGCTGACCTGTTCTTAAAGTACGGTGATAGAAGTGTTTATGATATGCTCATTCGTATCGACCCCTCACACCAGAGTAAATACGAAGAAGCAAAGAAGAATGCACGGTAGGTTCTAAGTTTAAACTATCTAACTTCTTTTATGGTTACATTGGCAATTCTGCCGTAGTATAAGTTGACTTCTCCCATAGGGATTCCTTCGGAGCCGCTTGCGGTATGAACCTTTGGCGTGTTATACCTGACATTTGCAAAAACATTACACGGAG
>CAYYJH010000088.1:0-2006 GCA_964472195.1 uncultured Ignavibacteriaceae bacterium
AAAGTAATATATTTAAATATTTATTTTTAAATATTAAAATATGCATTTATATAATTATATTTATCATTTATATTATTCGTAGATATATTGTATTTATCAGAATTTAACTGTTAATTATAGAGATAATTATTCATCAAATTATTCTTAGAATATATTATATATTAATACATAAAAAAACTATTGCTTAAACCAACATTTCAATCATGGCAAAAGATTACTATCTCCCTAGAGGTGACAAGAAAAAAATCCTCTGGCTAAACAATTTCGTAGTAAGATTACCATATTATGCTGCTACACTTGATATTAATCCATCTACATTAACATCAATACAAAACGATGCAAAAATGTTCGAGTATGCTGTCAAACTTGTTGATTCATTTTCCAAAACCAAAAAGGAGAAAACTGCATTCAAAAATCAATTGAGAGACGGTCCAGAATTAAAAACACCGGTATGTATCCCACAGTTCAGTATTCAGAAACCACCTGCTGCTGTTCCGCCGGGAATTTTTAAAAGAATAACTTCACTAGTCAGAAAAATAAAAGTTCACGATAATTACACAATCGCAATCGGAAAGCACCTTGATATTATTGGTCCTGATGCATATTTAGATATTAACACACTAAAACCAAAATTGAAGGTAAGATTTACCGCTGATAGACCTATTATAAAATACCGTAAAAGAAAAACAGATGGTGTAGATATTTATGTAGATCGTGATGATGGCAGAGGATTTGTATTCCTGACCACAGATAAAGAGCCCGATTATATTGACCCTACCGAAGTACCTGAAGGTATAAAATCAATTGTGTGGAGATATAAGGCAAGATATAGAATAGGTAAAGAACAAATAGGTCAATTTTCAAAAATCGTTTCCATTACAGTGAAAAAGCGGTAATATCCCATTCGTAATTTGATTAATCGTTAGTACTTCTCGGGAATAAAAGTTTGATCGGATATTGGCGGTCTTACATAACCAACCTTGCTCTGCCTTGGGGGCAGCTTTATATCTTTTGGCGTTACATCCTCATACGGGAAAAGACTAAGTAAATGAGATATACAATTAAGACGAGCACGTTTTTTATCGTCAGCATTTACTACATACCATGGCGCTTGTTTAATGTCCGTATATGCAAACATTGCATCTTTTGCCTTGGAATATTCTACCCACCTTCTTCGTGATTCAAGATCGATAGGACTTAGCTTCCAGCGTTTTGTTGTATCATGTATTCTTGATTGGAAACGCCTTTCCTGTTCATCATCACTAACCGAAAACCAGTACTTTATGAGCTTAATACCTGAACGAATAAGCATGCGTTCAAACTCAGGACAGGAGCGTAAAAATTCCTGATAGTCAGATTCCGAGCAAAACCCCATAACACGTTCGACCCCTGCTCTATTATACCAACTTCTATCAAAAAGAACCATCTCGCCTGCCGCCGGAAGTTGTGAAACGTAGCGCTGAAAATACCATTGTGTTTTTTCCCGGTCGGTTGGTGTTCCCAGGGCAATGATTCTACATACACGTGGATTTAACCTTTGCGTTATTCTTTTTATAACACCTCCCTTGCCCGCAGCATCACGCCCTTCAAAAAGAACAACCACCTTCATCCCAATATGTTTAATCCACTCTTGAAGTTTAACAAGTTCAACTTGTAATTTGCTCAACTCTCTTTCATAATCTTTAGCATCAAACTTCTTTAGCTTGCTTATTTTAATATCAGACAATTCTGTCTTTGTATTATCCAAATCAATATTATTGTTATACTCATTGTTTTTCCTTTGTGCTTGTTCGCGTTTCCTATTTTCACTTTTACTGTTTGTTCTTTCAAGCATTTCACCTTTTTGTTTTTTTTGCTTTTTGTTTGACCTGGGTGATTTCTTTTTTGACATATAACTTTTTAATTGGATACAATTTAACTTTTTTGAAAATATATTTCCATATTTAAATATTTAATAAAATTTTCGCAATTTAATACAGAAAAACTGTAAAATTACATCTCTCAAA
>CAYYJH010000088.1:2106-11613 GCA_964472195.1 uncultured Ignavibacteriaceae bacterium
TTAATAAAATTTTCGCAATTTAATACAGAAAAACTGTAAAATTACATCTCTCAAAAAAGATACTAACTGAAAAACCGATACGTTTTATTTTAAGCCTCACATGAGGCTATTAACCTTACAAAAGTAAATTACTTAGATTAACCTTGAGTTTGTAACATATTGTTTGATTTAAAATATGTTATAACCAAATCATGCTTAAGAATTAAAAGCTGATTTTACATGAGGTAAAACCATAGCAACTCCATCATTTTTTAAAAAACGAAAAAGAATCAAAGGCGCGATTTTGTTGCGTTTAAAGCCTCTCATTCGAAAAACAAGAGGCTATAAGTATCCTTTCTCATTTTATGAAGTACACCGAAGAATACACAATAAAATTATTTATATTAATTATTATTTAAGAATTTGATACATTAGATATATTTATTTAAAACATTTCAATAATTATTTGTCTAATCTTCTAAACCTTTCTGTAATATAGAGCATCTAATAAATGATTTCAAATTAAAGAGTTTAGATGCACGGAATAATGAAAGGATCAAATCTGGAACTTGTTGTGAATGATATAAATTATGAGACTGAGTTAATTAATCTTGCTAGGAACGGTGATAACAATGCATTCAAAGAGTTATTTCAGTTGAATGTTTCTCATATTTATGCAATATGCTTACGTTTTTCTGCTTGTAGGGATTTAGCTGAAGAACTCACACAAAGAGTATTTATAAAAGCATGGGAAAAGCTTAAAACTTTCAAAAAGGCAAGTAAGTTCTCAACATGGCTGCATAGAATTGCAGTTAACGAATTCTTAATGTATAAAAGAAAGGAGAAAAATTTCTTAAAAATACTTACAAAGAATGAATCTTTGACAAACGTAGTTCATAGGCAAGATATAAACATCGAAACAAACATAGACCTTGAAAAAGCAATTACTTCACTCCCAAAACAGGCAAAGATAATCTTGATTTTACATGATATTGAAGGATATAAACATAAAGAGATATCAAGTATGTTACACATCGAAACAGGTACATCAAAAGCAAACCTTCACAGGGCAAGAAAACTTTTAAGAGAGGAGTTATCAAAATGAAAAGCTCAAAATTTAACAGACTACAAAACGAATACATAGATGGTACTATTAGCGAAAATGATAAATTTGCGTTCGAAGAATATTTAATTAAGAATCCTGATAGGAAAAAAGAGTTTGAAGATACTAGAAATATTGTTAACACCCTAAACACATTACCCAAAAATATTGAACCCGAAGATGACTTATGGAATGATATTGAAAAGGAAATTACAAAAAACAAAGTTGAGTTTAAACAGGTTTCGTATGATTACTACACTTTCGAAAAAAAACCTACACGTTCGGAGGAAGCAAGAAAAAAACATTCGTTCCCACTAAAATATGTTATGACCGGTCTAGTAGCAGCTACAATATTAATTGCTGTAATCATATACTTACCGGATTATCTTAAATTTGAAGACTCAACAACCTCTATTGAAGACTCAGGAAATTTCTGGGTTGTTTCCAATTTGAAAGGTTCGCCAAAAATTCATGATAAAGAAATCAAAATCATCGACACGCTTAAAATTGGTGAATGGTTAATTACAGATGATTCATCTAAAGCCCTGCTTTCAGTAGCATATATGGGAGAAATAGTTTTATATCCTGGAACAAAATTAAAAATCGTAAAAAGCGACAGCATCGAACATAGAATATTGTTAGACTATGGAACTATAAATGCAAATATAAATGCCAAGCCTCGTTTATTTATTGTCGATACAAAATCTTCAGAAGCTGTTGACCTTGGTTGCGCGTATACATTATCCGTTGATCATAATGGAAACGGATTACTCTTTGTAAAATCCGGTATGGTTGAATTAAAATCCTCTGGGAGAAACTCCCTTGTTTCTGCCGGCAACTTTTGCATAACAAAAGAGGGGCTGGGCCCTGGAACACCTTATTCAAAATATTCTTCAAAAAAATTCAGGAAAGCACTTTTGAAACTTGACTTTAAAGAGGTCAATGACAAAGCGCTTAAAGACATGCTCAGGAGTGCTAAAAAAACCGATGTGATGACTCTGTTACAAATGCTTCCAAAAGTTAAAGAAAAGAACAAGGCAATGGTTTTCGCTAAAATAGCATACTTTGTTCAGCCTGCACGAAAATATTATGTAGACAGCATACCAAAGTTAGACATGAAAGATCTGAATGATTGGATCGAAAAACTAAACAAAGATATTAGCAATGATCTACAAAAAGATTTAAAAGACATCAATGAAGATATCAATAAAATGGTTCGGGAAAAGATTACTATCAATTTCGACAATGAATTTTTCACAGAAGATTTTCAGAAAGAGTTGCAAGAGGAACTAAAAGAAGCAAAAGAAGAATTAGAAGAAACAAAAATAGAGCTTGAATTTAACCAGGGAGAGTTAAAAGAAGAACTAAGAAAAACACAGGAAGAAATTGAAGAAGCTAACATCGAAATAGAATTAGAAAACGAACTAATTCAAAATGAAATCAAAAAAGCTATGGAAGAATTAAAGAACATTGACATAGAAATTGATGCAGAAGAAATAGATAAGGAAATTAATGATGCCATGGAAGAACTGAAAGACATGGATATCGATCAAGAAGAATTAAAACGAGAATTAGAAGAAGCTCGAAATGAAATTGAGAAAGCAAACAAAGAATTAGAAAAACTTAACAAAGAAGAGCTAAAGAAAGAGATGGAGAAACTGAAAAAGGAATTAAAGAAAAATGAAGAAGAATTAAAAGAAGAAAGTGAAAATCAAAAAGAAGTTGAGGAACACATAAATAAGGAAAAATAAAATAATCAGAGAAATATAAAATCCTTTCATAATTACAAATGAATCTCTATTAATACGTTCACTAATAAAACTATATAAAGAATATTCTATTATTTATACGATCACTTCTAAGCCTCAAAATTGAGATTTGTCCGGTTTTTTAAACATTACTAAGCCTCACGCTATGATTTCAATATTTATACCTTTGGCAATCTTAAAACTATATTAACATTGCTTTCGCGGTGGAATATTACTATTTTATTATGCTTAATCTATTATGTTTTTAACAATTATC
This sequence comes from uncultured Ignavibacteriaceae bacterium, assembly GCA_964472195.1. GTDB lineage: Bacteria > Bacteroidota > Ignavibacteria > Tepidaquicellales > Tepidaquicellaceae > BS750m-G4. Next base: position 5,213 of record CAYYJH010000088.1, read on the forward strand.
TTCATTTTGGGAATATCGCTGTGGATATCGGTGATGCTTTTTGCAATTATTATCCCTATATATCCGAATATACTCCTACTAACAAAGAGTGTGCTATGCAATAATAACGAAAATTTAATAATAACAAAGGTTAAACATTCTTACCATAGACCTGGAGAAAAGGGTATTGTAATTGAAAAAATAGGTCCGAGAGGCAAAAAAAACATTAAAGTTAAAGCATTATTTACTCTTTGGATTATTATTTTTTTATGGGTATTTTTAATTTCAATGATTATTTATGTAATTGTATAGTTTACAAAAATGAGACATCATTAAACCAAATCCAAAGTAGCTTCCATAAAATTTAATATACTCAAAACTAACAATGTTGTTTCCGGTTATTTGGAATAAAAGAATATTTCTTTGACCAGAACCACCAACACAACCTAGAGAAGAAATATCAAGCCGTCAGGTTTTACAATATCCTGTTTTGAAGAAAAAATAAAGTTTTCAGATAGGGTAACTAAATAATTTGGAAATGATAATATAATGGTAAGTAAATAGAAAATAAAACCTGAGATTATTATTTAAATAATCTTATGTTCTCCGTATATTAAATCCCTAACATAATCGTTTTTAAGGAAGTCATGAGGAAAACCCATCTCTATTTTACTTACCTCATCAAGTATAATCATTTGCTCGTCATCAAGCTCACAATTTATACAATCTAAATTTTCTTCTAACTGCTTAACATTCCTTGCGCCTACTATTGGTATAATAGAATCATTTTTTTGTAAAAGCCATTTAAGTGCGATTTGAGAAGCATTTTGACCTGTTTCATCGGCTAATTTTAATACTTGCTCAGCAATTAATAAATTTCTTTCATTCAAAAGAGGGCTATCATCTTTAAGTCTGGTCTCCTTTTCCTTTCCTGACTTTAAATTAAACTTACCTGTCAGTATTCCCCTGCAAAGTGGTGACCACGCAAGAACAGACATGTTATAATAATCAGCCATTGGAATTAATTCACGCTCAACCGTTCGCTGAATTAAACTATATTCAATTTGTAAGCCAATGAATTGTGTCCAGCCCCTTAGTTCAGCAAGTGTGTTTGCCTTAGAAACAATCCACGCCGGTGCATCAGAAATTCCTATATAAAAAATTTTTCCTGAACTCACAAGGTCATCAAGAGCTCTCATTACCTCCTCGACAGGGGTCAGAAAATCCCAAGCATGCAACCAGTAAAGGTCGATATACTCTGTATTCAATCTTTTCAGACTCGCATCTACTGACTGCATCATATTCTTTCTGTGGTTTCCGCTTGCGTTAACATCCGAGGGATTAGTAGATAGTGTATACTTTGTAGCGAGCACTATCTTTTCTCTATCGGAAGCAATGAAATCTGCAAGATACTTTTCGCTCGTACCCTCAGTGTATTTATTCGCAGTGTCAATAAAGTTACCGCCTTTATTGACGAATAAATCATACATCTTTTTACTTTCCTCTTTCGGGGCACCCCACCCCCAAACTTCCCCGAAAGTCATTGCGCCCAAGCACAATTCTGAAACTCTAAGACCACTGTTACCTAATAATTTATATTTCATTTTTACTTTTCGAAACAAATGTAGTTATGAAAGTGATTTATTCAAAACAACATTTACTGATAAATAAATTTTATCTTATCCCCATCTTTAATACCATGCTTATCAGTATACCCAGCATTGACTTCAACTACATACATTGATGGTTTTCCTGAGGGAAGCGTTGTTTCCGAAAAAGGGACAGTATTCTTATATATTCGTATTACCTGCTTAGAAGAATCAAGAAAAATAATATCCAGTGGTATTATAGTGTTTCTCATATAAAAGCCCTGCTGTTCATATTCATTAAAGACAAACAGCATTCCTTTGTTTTCGTCCATCGATTTTCTATACATCAAGCCCTGCATTCTTTCCGGTGTATTGTCAGCAATTTCAATATCAATTTTCGAAATAACAGTTTTCCCGGCATTTGTTAAAAACTCCAGTTCTCCCTCTTTTTTAAACTGGGGTTCCTGTATATCCTTGAAGCGTTCGGTTTTATCTGTACTAAGTCTGTACTCTTTTTCTTTTTTATTGTCAAAAAAAGAAAGGTAAATAAAATACGCTGCAACAAAAATTATGACGGCAATAAAAACAAATCTGTAAAAACTCGAGTTGTTTTTAGATTTTGATCTTGGTGCGTTTACTTTTTTATTCATTCAAATTACTTAGTCCCTAAAAATTCTTTAATAGATTCTATTAGTGCATGGTTTTGTTCTCTAGTTCCAAGTGTTATCCTTGCTTCTGTTTTAAATGCTTCTTCATTAAGGAACTTAATTAAAATATTTTTTTCGGTTAAGAATTTTTTTAGATCTTTCCTAATATTCGTAGGTATATCTACAAGCATAAAATTTGCAAAAGATTTATATGGAGTAAAACCTTCCATCTTACCGAACTCTTCATAAAAGTATTCCTTGTCTTCCTGCATCATCTTTGTAACCTTTTTATAATATTCATTGTCATCAAGAGCAATCTCGGCAAGTTTTTCGGAAATGAGGTTATAACCAAGATATCGGGTTGTGTACCCCTTTAATCCCTCCAGATTGTTTCCCGCGAAACTGAAACCTATCCTGCAACCTGCCATTGCAAAATATTTCGAAAAGGTTCTGCAAATAAGAAGATTAGGGTACTCGTCTATGTAAGGTTTTACATAGCTATTATCCATAGACCCAAAACCCCAGTAAGCTTCATCGATCATAACAATTGCCCCCCTGCATGCATCGAGAAATCTTCCTAAATCTTCCTTAGGTATCATATTCCCCGTTGGATTATTGGGTGATGCAACCAATACAATTTTCGGTCTTTCCCTGTCATAAATAGAAATCATTTTATCAACGTCGTACAAGTAAGAGTCGACATCATCAATTTTTCCTTTAACCATTGGGTACTCAACATTCATACCTTCAACTTCATAAGCGACTTTCTTGTAATACCACCACGCTTGTTTTGGTATAAGAATTTTTTCACCCATCGAAAGATACCTGTGAATCACCTGTTTCAATATATCCTCGCTTCCATATGAAAGAATGATCTGGCTTTCTTTGAAACCAAAATCATTCGCTATTCTTTCTGATAAGCGAGATTTAATTCCCCTGACGAAATCCCTTGAATACCAGGAAATGTCTGTCATGGGTATGTTTTTTAAATACTCATAACATTTTGGTGATGGTCCATATTGTGATTCATTTCTGTCAAGGTACTGTACTTCACTAAATTTTTTTACTTCAGTCATTTTGTTTTAAAATTAATTTTCTTTATTATTTTTTTACTTTACTCAGGAAATCAGAGATTCCCTTTTTACATTCTTCAGTCATTCTTGTAGCTGCATTTAAATCCACAGCGTACTCGAGGGCAGATTCAAAACTCATGGAAGGAACATTTTTAAACATCTCTTTTGTAAGCGATAGGGAACTCATCGGAAGTTTATTTATACCGTTACAGAGTTTTCGCGTGAAACTCTCAAGCTCACCTTTCTTAACAACGTAACTCAAAAAACCAATACTGTAAGCTTCATTAGCATTGATAAATTTCGAGGTCAGCAATAAATCCTTTGCGTGTGTTTCGGAAATCCTCTTCAAAAGAAATATCATAACTATTGCTGGGATGAACCCTATTCGAACTTCAGTATATCCAAATGTAGCTTTGTCCGTAGCAACAATTAAATCGCAGGCGCTTGCAATACCACAACCTCCAGCAAGAGCATATCCGTCAACCATTGCTATTACGGGCTTCTTACACTCGTAAATTAATACTAAAAGATCCTTAAAATTCTTTGAGTCTTCCTTGTTTTGCAAAATATCAAATTGTGATATCTTCTGAACATAGTCTAAAAAAAGCCCTGTACAAAAATGACCGCCAGCACCGGTTAGAATGACGGACTTTGTTTCGGAGTCGTTAGATATTTTCGTAACAGCATCATTTAATTCTTTAATCATTATCTCATCGAGAGAGTTTCTTTTCTCTGGTCTGTTTAAAATTATTTTTTTTGTAAGACCAATCTCTTCTATTAGTATTCGTTCGTAGTTTGATTTCATTTTACTATTTCCTTAAAGACATTTATTAGATACGATTAAAGCGGGTTAAAGTTGATGTTAAACTCATTTTCAAAATTAACAATCTGAGATTTAATTAGAAAATGCTTTTTTAGAGTATCTTTTGTTATTATGTTAACGGTTTTATCTACGCTTATTATTCTCCCGTTTTCTAACAAAATTGTTTTGGCTGTAAATTTAAGTGCAAGACTCAGATCATGGGTAACAACTATAATCGTTAATTTCTTTTCTCCGTTCAACTTCTTTAATAATGAAAATATTTCATACTGAAAGTTCACATCGAGATACGTCAAAGGTTCATCTACAATAAGGACCTTACCTTTAAGGTTATTTGTAATATCAAGCTGTACAAGTGATAGCGTAATTAGTGCTTTTTGTTTCTCACCCCCAGATAGTTCGTAAAAATACTTGTTCCTTAAGTTTCTAATCCCAGTGACTTCAATACTCTCATTGACAACTTTTTTATCTTCATTGGAGAATGTAAAATCAGAAAATTTTTTGGATGAGTACCTTCCCATCAGTAATAAGTCAAAAACATTCATCCCTTCATTAATTAAGATCCCCGACTGCGGGAGGTAGCTTACGTTCTTGGAAAAGTTTTTCTTTGGAATAAAATCAATCTCTCGCCCTTGGTAACTTATTCTTCCTTCATAATTTATGATTATTCTCGATAGGATCTTTACCAACGTCGATTTACCAGAGCCGTTCCTTCCAATCACCGATACAAAATCACCTTCATCAATTGAAAAGTTAATACTCTTCAGAGAGAAGTTATTTTTCTCATACGAAAAATTAACATCGCAAACATCAATTATTTTATCCAACCTGTATTACATTGCTTAATTTCATAAAAAAAACAGTATGTCAATGAAGCTGATTAATAACCGATTCATAATGTCTTTCTTTTGTGATACACTCATTTACAATTTCACAATCTATTGGTTTAACTCCATTAGTCTTTAAAAGTTTTGCGTTCTTTATAGAATTTTCAATACTCGAAACTCCTTTTGTCTTTACCCTGATATAATTTGTTGTGAAACCTTCGATAATCAAATTGCCCTTAGAATCTTCTTTTAATTTTTCAAATAAAATTTCTTGTTCCGAACCAATGAACTTCGAATAGAAATCGAACTTCTTCCTTGCAGACAAATTACGCAATATCAAACTTCGTTCTTTTCGCTCGTTGACACTAACCTTCCCGCTAAGTGTAACAGCCTGTGTGTTTCTTCTTTCCGAATAATTAAATACATGAAGATAACTAATTGGCAGCGATTCTAAAATATCAAGTGTGTTTTGGAAGCGTGAATCAGTTTCTCCCGGGAAGCCCACTATTACATCAACACCTATGCCGACATCATTGATTTCTTCGTACAGTTTATAAATTAATTCTTCAAACAACTCTCGACTGTATCGCCTTTTCATCAGTTTTAAAATTTCCGTGTCCCCGCTTTGCAGAGGAATATGAAAATGATTGCAGACTTTGTCAGAGGATTTCGTAAGAGAAATAATATCATCACTTAAGAGGTTAGGTTCAATCGAGCTAATCCGAATCCTTGATATGCTTAATTTGTCCAGTTCGTACAATATATCAACAAGTTTAGACTTTCTGTCACTCTCGATCCTTATGTTCTGATAACTATAATCTCCAGTGTTTACACCTGTTAGAACAATCTCTTTGTAACCTGCATCTATAATTATTTTTGCATTCTCAATGACTTTTTCGGGAGCAAGACTTCTCGATTTACCTCTTGCGAGCGGGATAGTGCAGAAAGAACAATTATAATCACAACCGTCCTGTATTTTTAAAAACGCCCTCGTTCTCGAATCAATGTCTTCGGAAAACGCTTCTCCAACGTCACTAATTTCATCAATGGGTGAGGTGAAAATTTTAACCTTTGAACTACCACCAACACATGAGAGATTTTTTTCCTCCAGGTTTTCAATATAATCAAACACTTTAAACTTCTCAATCGACCCAAGCACAAGGTCAACTCCTTCTATTTCGGCAATCTCTTCTGGCTGAAGTTGTGCATAGCAGCCCGTAATAATAACATAAGTCTCCGGATTGTTTCTTATAACTCTTCTAATAAGCTGCCTGCATTCTTTATCTGCATTATTAGTTACAGTACATGTGTTCAACACAAATACATCTGAAGGCTCCCCAAACTTCGTTATAGTTAAACCATGCTTAGCAAACTGCTTTGCGATAGAAGATGTCTCGCTATAGTTTAACTTACAGCCAAGTGTATGTAAAGAAACTGTTTTAGGCATTTTGTAATTTACATAATTT
>CAYYJH010000089.1:0-11395 GCA_964472195.1 uncultured Ignavibacteriaceae bacterium
AGCCTAATCCCTCATCGTATATAGGTTTATTTTATTCTGACAATGAAGGATTAACTTGGTTACCAGGTCAGTTCGATCAACCAAGTGGAGATGCAAGCAGAACTACAGAAGATGCTTATGCAGGTTCACTTTTACCGGCTTTGTTAAATGGTACAATAGGTGGTTTATTCGATGGACACTTTACACTTGCCTCAGCAGGAGGAGATCTCGTTTACTTATGGCTCGAATCAAGGAAAGATCCACCTTATGGTGGTGGTCTTTTCATTTCTACAGACAATGGAGAAAGCTGGCGGGCAGGGGATAATCCTGGTGGTCATACTGGGTATTGTGGACCCGGATCTATGAAGTATATTGGAGGAGACGAATTGGCATTAGTATTTAGAGATTTTAGAGAACCCCCAAATGGTATGTATAAAGGTACAATTCTTAGAACAAGCAATGGTAGCGTTATCTGGAATTCATTTGGTAATTTTTCAAGAGCAGAACATTTGGACTACCTTAATGGCAAATGGGCGGTATATGGTAAGAGGTCAGGAGATGCATATAACCAGGTTTATGTATCGGAAAACAACGGTGATACGTGGGAGAGGATACCCAAGGATGGTGCAAAGCTCCCATATTTTCCGAAGGTTCACAGCTTGAGGATAAGACCAGCACCGAACGATAATGAGCTGTGGGTATCGACAGGCGGACAGGGTGTTTATATTTATGACCAGCTTGGTAGTAATTGCACTCAACCACCATGGATTATTACAGAGAATACTACTATAAGTACAAGCATGGATTTAGATCAGGATATAATTGTAAGGGATGGAGCTGCGTTAACGATTCAGGGTACTCCACAGAATCCGGTAAATCTTACGGCAGTATGCCAGGATAAGAGATTAACAGTAGAATCTGGTTCATCTATATATATGGATAACGTCAATATTTACGGTGAGCCCGGAATTATATGGGAAGGTATAGAAACTATCGATGCAAGCAGTGTTCAGATTAAGAATTCTACTTTTCAGAATGTAAAAAATCCAATATGGATTACAAATGATGGAGCATTAGAGATGGGCAGTGTAGTTATAGAAAACAATGAAATGATTTTGCTCAATGAATCTGAAATTATAGGCATTCATATTGATAATTCGAGCAATCCTCCGGGAGGGGAGAAAATATTTATTGTAAATAATACAATAACCAATGGAGCATTCTCGTTGTTTTTAAACAGCAGCGCAGCAGAGTTAACTGAATATTATATTTATGGTAACACATTTAATGGAACGGTTACTCAGCAAAATATATTCTGCAGGAAGATGAAAGGTGATATTAAAGAGAATTATTTTGGCTATTACAATAATTGGAATTCATACACTTCACTTGCAATTAAACAAAGCAATCCTGATATATATAGAAATATTTTTTATGCTTATCAAACGAATATTATATCTTCGGAATATTCTTATCCAAACCTTGCTCCTTTAAGAAATCAAGGTGACCAGTTTGAATGGACAGGTGGGAGAAATAATATTCATACAAATTCAGTGGATGGTACAAATATATTTCCAGACGGTGGTGATGTAGATATAGATTACGGAAGAAACGATTTTGTTATTGCTAACACAACCTCAGCATATCATATGGTGGGAAGTTTAGATTACGATGGAGATTGTGATTATTATGCATACTCAAATTGCTGGTATCCAGGCGGTGTCCCACATACTTCTTTAAGTAGCTTACCAAATTGTACAACAATTACGGTTCATCAAAACGGTCCTATGATGAGTGATTGTCCGGATGATGTAATACCCAACGGAAGTACAGTTACAGATTTAGGAAATGGTATATATGATACCGTTATAACAAGCATGGATGATTCTGGATTACCTCTACAAACAGATGAATTGCTTCATACACAGGCAGTGTTGAGTATGGATATGTCGTATTACATTAATGCAATCTCTGCTTTCAAAAACCTGATAGATAATCATACTACGAGTGATTTCCTGAATACTTCCCTGTATGAACTTTACAGCTGCTATGAAAACCTGGATACACTCTCGGAACAGAGTGCGAGGGATATACTTTACGGCAGCTTGAAGGTCTATCTTGTTGCAAAAATTAACTCCAGCAATTATAATACAGAATTCGAAGATGTAGCTTACGAGATAACATTAATGTGTGATGCAAATATGCAGGATTACAACTCAGCATTAACGGGTTATGAGTTCATTGCATTGTTTCATCCAGACCCAACAATAAGACTTCTTGCAAGCTGGGATTATTCCGTAATAGAAGCATTACTGGGAATGGGGGGAAGCCGTTCGGATAAAGAAGACCTTGTTAGTGTCGAAAAGAGATATGAAAGACTCATTAAATTAATCAACGGTGACCCTCTTTTAAAAAAGATGAAAGATAACTATGAGAGAATTTCAAGAGAAAAAAATGAAAAGCTGGAGAAGGAATACAAGAGTAAGTATAAAGACAGGTCCGATGCAGACATAAATTTAAGAATAAGGAAGCAAAGGAATGCAGAAATAGAAAACAAGGCAAGCCTGAACTTGAACAGGTTAAGCAGGTTAACAAGGGAAGAACGAAAATCCGAATTAATAAGAGACATGGTTAAAATTACTTCCTTAGTAACAGGTGAATCTACAAAAGAAGACCCGCTTATTCCAAATGTTCCGACAAAGTATGAACTTTCACAGAACTATCCTAATCCCTTCAACCCGGAAACAAAGATAAACTATTCGATTCCAAAAGATGGGATAGTCAAGATAAAAGTGTACGACATTGTAGGAAGGGAGATTAAAACACTTGTGAATGAATACAAGGTGCCGGGTTTTTATACTGTATCGTTTAATGGTTCGATGTATGCAAGCGGTGTGTATTTCTATAAAATAGAAGTCGGTATGTTTACGGATGTAAAGAGAATGGTGTTAGTTAAATAAATCCTGAGTTTGAATGTGTATACATTAAATCCGGTTCCTTTAGGGAGCTGGCTTTATTTTCTGAAGTTATATATTATTCAATTGCTTAAAATGACCTTCACCGAAATAAAATCCCTTCTGCAAAAAAGCCCTAACGATGCGGGGCTGTGGTTTCATTAATGTCTTGTCAAATTAGTCAAACCTTTCACAACAATATATTTAGCCCGATATTGAATGAGTTTATATTCATTTGTTGTTGAAAGAAAAAATCTATTTGAGTATTATTAACACTTTACAATCTAAAGACTGAGTATGAAAGATGATTTGCCGCTAATCCTTAATGAGTTTATACGACTTGAATTAAAAGTTGCTGAAATATATAATTTCTTTCATGAAACATTTCCGGAAGATAAAGATTTTTGGTGGAAGCTTTGTCAGGAAGAAAGGAACCATGCCTCTTTAATAAAGTCGGCAAAAGACGTGTTCGTTCCGTTAGGTAAATATCCTTCGGTGTTTCTAACTATCTCATTAAATGATTTACAGGAATCGAACAAAGAATTATATAATATTCTTGACAAATACAAGAGAACTCCTATTTCGAGAGAAGATACTTTTATTATTGCACTTAAACTTGAGAATACTGCTGCAGAAAAACATTACCAGAGATTTATGGAAAAGAAAACTTCATCAAAGCTAGATGCGCTTTTTCAAGAACTGAATTACGATGAAATAGATCATGCTAAAAGGATTAGTTCGTATATTAAGAAACACGAAATCGGTATAACTAAATAATAAATTTTCTATATTTAATCATTACACTTTTCTAAGAAATTAAATATGAGCTTAAAAGAAAAATTCTTAAAAGAAATCGAAGAAGGTTACACGTATAAAGGTGACAGTCTTTTAATGGGAACAGCGATGCTCGATAAAACTGCTGTGCCCAATATGCAGATAAAGATTCCTTTGAAAACTATTAACAGGCATGGCTTGATTGCCGGAGCAACGGGCACGGGCAAGACCAAAACGCTTCAAAACATAGTTGAAAGATTATCCGAAAACGGAATTAGCGTCTTGTTGATGGATGTAAAAGGTGATTTAAGCGGATTGTCTAAACCGGGTAACGATCATCCTAAGATACAGGAGCGTCATGCTTTAATAGGTATTCCATGGAAAGCAAGAAAATATCCCGTCGAACTGCTCTCGTTATCCGGTGAGAAAGGCGCAAGGTTAAGAGCGACTATATCTGAGTTCGGTCCGGTCTTGCTCTCTAAGATACTCGATTTGAATGAAAACCAGGCTGGTGTTGTTGCACTTGTTTTTAAATACTGTGATGACAATAAGCTTCCTTTGCTCGATATAAAAGATTTTAGAAAAGCACTCCATTATCTTAGTAATGAAGGTAAAGATAAAATCATGGAGAAATACGGGAGAATAAGCACATCCACAGCAGGTGTCATATTAAGGAAACTAATTGAAATCGAAGAGCAGGGAGCAGATCTTTTTTTCGGAGAATTGTCTTTCGATGTTGACGACCTGACAAGAATAGATGAGAATGGAAACGGTTATGTTAATATTATACGGTTAACAGACATACAGGATAAACCAAAGCTCTTTTCCACTTTTATGCTGTGCCTTCTTGCGGAAATTTATGAAAAGTTTCCTGAAGTTGGAGACCAGGATACGCCGGAGTTCGTTATTTTTATTGATGAAGCTCATTTGATATTTGATGAAGCATCGAAACCTCTGCTTAACCAGATAGAAAGCATAATCAAGCTCATTCGTTCAAAAGGGATTGGAGTCTTTTTTTGTACACAATCACCTTCCGATATTCCAGATACTGTACTGGCACAATTAGGATTAAAGGTTCAGCATGCATTAAGAGCATTTACAGCAAAGGACAGGAAGGATATTAAATCAGCGTCGGAAAACTTTCCAGTAACTGAATTTTACAGGACAGATAAAATTATCACAGAGATGGGGATAGGGGAGGCGCTTATAACTGCTCTTAATGAGAAAGGAATACCTACACCACTTGTGCATACACTGCTAACGGCACCGAGTTCACGAATGGATATTTTAGCACCATCAGAAATTGACGAGTTAGTTTCGAAATCTAAGTTAATCAATAAATATAACGAAACGATTGACAGGGAAAGTGCTTATGAGATGTTAACGAAAAAAATAGAAGCTGCTGCTATTGAGGAAAGCAAAAAAGAAGAAGAAAAAAAAGTATCATCTAAAAGAAGAGAAAAATCTACCTTAGAAAAAGTCTCGAGTAACCCGCTGGTTAAGACAATATTCAGGGAAGTAACAAGGGGATTATTCGGAGTACTCGGATTATCGGGAAGAAGAAAACGAAGGAGGAGGTAGGAGGCACAATAGTAAAATATTTATTGAACAATTATCTCTTTCTTAGCTTAAGATTTAATATTGTAAAATTTCAACAGAAAAGCCTTCACCGATTCGATGAAGGCTTTTTTATTTATAAAGTTTGTATATTGTAATTTCTAAATTGTAACTATTTTAGCAGTATCATTTTCTTAACATCAGAAAAATCTCCCGCTTTTAACCTGTAATAATAAACACCCGTAGAGAGGTTTGCTGCATTAAATATTACGAACTGTTTACCGGGAGCTTGTTTCCCAAGTTTCATTTCTGATACTGATTTACCCAGTATATCATACACAGTTAAGCTGACTTCGGATTCTTTCATTAAATTATAATCGATTCGTGTCGTTGGATTGAATGGATTAGGAAAATTCTGAAAGAGTTCGTATTTGTTAGCAATTTCTGTAGAATTGGGAATACCGATGACAGTTGGCTGAGCATACAATGTTACAAATCTCTGGTGAATGGGTGTTTCGTTTGGACCTTTGGCAGTTAATACTGCATTGTATGTGCCGGGTGTTACGTTATTAGCTGTTATTTTTGCAGTTCTGGAACCCGGGAATGAATTTAAAGTACTGCCCGAGGGATATGTAACTCCAAAGTTTCCTGAAGGAGGAGTGGGAGTAAATTGAGTTAAAAAGGTAACAGTGTTATTCCATAACTTGACACCGGGTACATTAAAGTTAACGATTATAGAACCATTCGTAGAATTTATGCTATCACTGGAAGGATTGACAGTGAATGCAAAATCCGGGAAATAAGCTGTGTAGCTTCCAAAATTATTATCCCTGAAGTCTGCCCAGGTTAACATTGATGTATACTGGTTAGAAGTTATTCCGTTATAATCACCCTGATATCTTGGAGTACCGCCTCCGCCGCACGCAGGACAATCGATAGCCATCTTTCTGTTCGAAATAGATTTGTTTGTAGCGAATGAAGTTCCACCGTTATCCGAGTAAGAAGCATAAATCTGTGCACTATCACTTGTTGGTGTATCTCTTGTATCCATCCACTGAACGTACAGTCTTCCTGTTTGTTTATCACACCAGATTGCCGGATGCCACTGGTTATTATTTTGAGTGCTGGCATCGTCATTAACTTTTACAGCTCCCGACCATGTTGCTCCCTGGTCGTTAGAATATCTGCAATAAATATCAGGTTTGTTTCCATCACCAGGAGGATCGTTAGTTGCATAAACGCAATACAATCTGCCACGGTAAGTTCCGTAACTGTTGTCAGCTGCGATAAACGGGTATGGTCTTGTTCTCATATTATTAACTGCATTCCTGTTGTTAACATTCGACCCTACATATCCAGCCCAGTTCTGTGAGGATTTTAACGTAAAAGAAATTCCTCCGTTTAGAGAAACCTGGAAGATATATGTAGATGCGAATGTGCTACCTGAGTTTATGACAACATAAACTGCACCGCCAGATGTACTGCCATTAGGACCTACGCAGGGCATTGAACCGGGCAATGGACTAAATGTAAATGATGCTGTGTTTGTAAAACTTACACCCCGGTTTGTACTCCTTATGAAATTAACACCACTGAATGAAGTATTAGTCATTGTTCCGTAAACATAATTTGTGTACGGTCCGGCTGTCTGATCGGCAGCTAACCAATTTTTGTCTCCGCCTGTGTTTCCATTAACAGCTGGAAACCATGAAAGACTGTTATTATCCGAACGAACAATTTTAGTCCCTAAAATGTTTGGTGAGCCATACATGTTTTCATAATATAGTCTTCCTAAACTATCATAAGCCGTTACGGGATCACCCCTCATTGTTGCACCAAAATTAGGATTATTTGTTGTCCACACATGCCCGCTGGCAGAGTAATGTGTACCATTAATATTAAACGCTGTAAAAAAAGCAAGCGGGTTGGTGGGATTGGTAGAGATATGACCTTCAGCGAAATCTACACCCATGTCGAAGTTATCATAACCGTCAACTGTCACAACAGTTGGTAAAGGTGATATTGTGGGTGTGGTTTGATCAATAACTTCATAAGGAACTTGATCTACCAATGGATTATCATAATCACTTAAGATGTTTGAACTGAATATTAAAAATAAAAAAGTAATAATAACAAAAAATGGAATACCGATTTTCATAAAAAGTGTTCTTATTTCCATAATGAATCTCCTTTTAATTTTATATTAATTTATTTTAATATTTTTATCATTGAAATGCAATTATTTATTTTTATTTTAAAAAAAAAAATTATTTAAAATATAGGAGTCGCTAATAGATTTGTAATTACCTCTATTTAGTAAAATCTTTACATTCTAACTGAATTCTAAAAAATTATTTTTAATTTCATCTGTACACATTTGAAATTAATAAAATTTTTTTTATTAAAGCTATCTTGTATTCTATACATTAAGTAAAATTTTTCATATATTTGTTATTAAATAAATATTGATACAAAATGAATTCAGATTCAACAACTCCTACAGGTTCATCACAGAATCATACTCCTCTTACACAATTGGGAAAGAAGGATAAGAAGGCAGGATGTATTATAATTGTATTAATCATATTATTGGTGATTTTTCTTATTGGGATAATTGTATTAAGCTATCATTTTTTAACAAAATCTGAAGACTCCGATGATACTATAACAGAAGTCACAAAATTGGATACAAATTCGAAGACATTCCCCCCAAAAAGTGAAGAAGATACGATGATGACCTCCGATAAAATAACCGGTGAAATAATTGCTGTTACAGAAACACTGTCTGAAGAAAATAAAACTCTCTTGTGGATTCTTACAAAAGGTAGTAAAACCGGGAAGACTGTTACAACATCGTTAAATACAATTTATATTTACGAACCTCTCGAAAAGAGAATTCTTAAAACTATACCGGGTAAGTTTAATGTGAGCGGACAGAATTTCAGATTTTATTCATACGACGATAAAGTCTGGTTTATAAAATCCATTGATTCCTGGAATGATGATTCGAAAAATCCTGTAAATGTATTTGACTCGAAATCTATGAATGAAATTTTAAACACGCAGTCTTTCATTGAGAAATACGATGACCTGAGTGTAGGGATTAAATCTATTTCATTCGACAATGAGTTAACAGGCTTTAATATTACAGCAAGAGATGGTAAAAAATATGTTTATAAAATCAAGGACGATAAATTGCTGACTGAAAAGGAATGGTATGACGAAAAATATAAGACAAACGATAAGACAAAAGTTATATACTATACATTAATACCCGAACCTCATACCGAAGGAAGAATGCAGCTTTACAGGTTGTCTGTTCCGAAGTCTAAAATTCCTGAAAATGATTTTAACGATTCTAAATTTTGGGATATGTTTATTCAAAACTTCTACAGAGAAGGTGCGAAAGAAATTACACCAGATAAAGTATTCTTCAGTGGGACAATATTATATCAGGATGATGAGGTTATAATGATTATACATAACATTGATGCAGACCCGAGTTCAGAAATAAATTTAACATGTTTAGATACAGAAGGTAAGGAACTATGGATGAAACAGCAATCAGATTTATTTGATGTCAAATTAAATTTAAAGAACAAAATCAGAAGAATTGAAAACACAATATTGTTTAAAGCTTATGATGCAGGCATTATTGCATTCGATTATAAGACTGGAGAAGAACTCTGGACTTTTAATTATTAATTAAAACAAAAATCTCATAATATATTTTAAATATTTTTCCAGTTGGTTCAAAATAAAAGGTATTCAGATCGGATTTATCATTTGTTATAAATGAAATGTTTATTACACTTAATATTCTATTTTTGCTATGGAACAATTATGAAATCATTCGCATTGAATTATTAACTCTTTCAAAACTTAATCTTTTAAAATGAAAAAACCATTTCTAATATTAACACTAATGCTGTGTTTAGTAAGCTCGAATATTTTTGCCCAGGAAAGTAAGTTTACTGAAATTTCCACCACATTCTCGGGAGATGATGCATGGAAAGACTGGAATATTAGAATGAATGGAGAATATGGAAGTATGAGTACAACTTTTTCCGGAGATGATGCCTGGAAGAGCTGGAATATAGATCTTCCGGATATTGATGGTTCCATTTCCACCACATTCTCGGGAGATGATGCATGGAAAGACTGGAATTTTGATTTCAGTGAAAGCGATGGTTCGATGAGTACAGTATTCTCTGGGGATGATGCATGGAAAGACTGGACAGTTTCAAACGGCACTAATACTTTAAGTGTCAGTACTGTTTTTTCCGGAAGCGATGCATGGAAAAGCTGGAGAATTACAGGACCCGGAGGTGATGTAGAAGTAAGCACTGTATTTTCGGGAGATGATGCCTGGAAAGATTGGAGGATTTCTGATAATATGACATCGGAAGATGTTTCTTTGAAAATGGCTGCGATATTTGTTTGTATTTTTTCCGGGTCAATTTTGAATAGATGATTAAATTTAAAACTTGCTGAAATTTTGTTTTAAAGAAAAAATTTTAATTCAAAATTAATTCTTCAAAATCTATAACTTTTTTAAAATATATTCGTAAGTATATTTGTTAGCATTTCATCCTTTGTTTTCTCGAATCCATCTTTCTAATTTTAGTGAGGTGGATTTTTTTTCCATTCATTAATAATCACAATTTACAAGTATTTAATAAGAAATTTCTGTATAGCTGATTCACTACATTTATTGAATTTCTCTTAATTATTTTAGTGCATAATTTATTATCTTTTATTTTAAAATAAAAATAACAATTATTTATTGATAAATTTTGTTTATAGCGATGTAACTATGATTTAATCGAGGAAGCATAATTTAAAATCTTTTTTAAGAATTTCATAAGAGGAAGTCACATGAAAAAGATTATAACCAAAATACTACTCACATATTTCATCTTGGTATTGATTCTCTCCGGTACGACTTTCGCACAGGATTTAGAGACAGACAGAAAAAAATTTGAATCAGCAAACGAACTTGCTTTAGCAATATTCATTGCTGTGAAAACTGATAACTATCCCGAATTTTATAAATGTATTGCCGATAAAGAAGATATGGTAAAAGTCTTAAGCATTAAACAATATGAAAATCCTGATCAAAGAGAAAAAGTGCTGGCAAGGGTTGATGATTACCTGTATGTACTAAGAAAGGAGGCGAAGAAAAGTTTTGAAAAGGTTTATAATAGAGGTATTGACGAAAACATTAATTGGGATGAAACAGTCTTTGACGAAGCTGAATACAGGTTAATAAGAGAAGACAAGATAACAAGAACGGACGTAACCGTCTATTTTGAATACCAAGAAGATACCTATTACAAATTCGAGATAACCGGCTGTATGAAATCACATCGCGGTTGGAAGCTGTTCGGTACTTTAAAGTGGTTAGGGGAAGATTAATTAAGTCGTAAAACACTTGATTAATTAATCAGTGTAATTAAACCAATCCCTGCAGTTCATTGTCTAATAATAAATTTTTATAATTTATGTTAAGACAATGGTCAAAAAAACTTACTTAATATTTACTCTAATCTTCATCGCATTATTTTTCTTTTCGGTAAACTCCTATTCTCAAAAAGACGAAAAAGCTCGGAAGAAAACTCCAGAAGAGCTCGCAAGGAAAATTGCCGACACGCTAAGAATTGAGCTTCAGCTTTCCGACACTCAATACGACCAGGTTTATGATATATTCTTGAGCCACATAAGCAAAGTGAGAGAGGACAGGCAGAAGTACGATAAAGAAGATACAGAAGAAAGGCAAAATGCAAGAAAGGAAAGGAGGAAAAATCTGAAAGCTGAACTCGACAATGTTTTATCGGACGAACAGATGGTTAAATTAAAAGAGCTCCACAAAGAGCGGAAAAACCGGAGACATAAGACCGGCACTAAGAGTAAATAAAAAAGAAGAGCAAAAAGTTTTATCCCTCAATTCCCTCCACAAAACCTTACACCTGGATTAAGTTTGATTCAGGTGTTTCTTTATACCTTGAATAAAAATGATAAATAAGGGAAAATAAGGTATCTGTGAACTTAAAATTCTAATTATGAAAAAGTTTACAAAGATTACAGTCCTGCTCTTAATCATTAACTCTTTATTTCTAATTCAAAATTCC
>CAYYJH010000090.1:0-11324 GCA_964472195.1 uncultured Ignavibacteriaceae bacterium
GGCATAGGTCCGTCTAAATGTGTTGTGCTTGTCCAGAAATAACCATAATCAGGATCTTGTCCTGTACCTATATTAGTGATGTCGAAGTAATTCGTATCAATTGCAGGTCCTTTCTGCGCAGGATTTGTGGCATCCGGTGCACGTGTATAATCTACTATACTTTGTAATTCTTTTGCTGTTGGCAGACGCCAGTCGCTATTTCCTGCTATAGTCAGATTCTCAGCATACGACAGGGCATCTTTCCAGTTCAGCGTGTCTCCATTATCAGCTTTTTGCCAGATTAGACCTGATGCAATATCTGTTATTGTACTATCGTTGTTATCATTAAAATTGTTGATTCCATATCCTGTACCTGCTCGAACATAGCGTACAAATTGTTTCATAGGTTGATTTCCAGGACCTGTATCGCGAGGATATCCTTTAATTCGTCCATCGGCAAAGTTAACACCGAAAGTTGTTGAATCTCCCCCCATAGTTAATCCAACGTATTTAGTGCTTGACCAGTATTGAGCATCGATAACGCGTTCTCCTAACGTTGTATCACCAAATCTAAAACCAAAGTAATTTGTATCGATATATGGTGTTAAAGTAAAAACGTTTCCTCTGAAATCAATGAGAGAATAAAGCTCTTTAATTGTCGGTAAACGCCAATCATTATATCCTGCTAAACTAAATGTATCTGCTCCTGCAAGTGCCTGTGCAAAAGTTTTCTTATTATAAAGTTCGGGCATTTGCTGCCACATTAAACCAGTGTTTAAGTCAGTCACCGTTCCATCGTTATTATCCTGAAATGAGAATTGTGTTCCCTGGTATTGAGCGTCCTGACCATAAAAGGTTTCACCGGGATTCGGAAACGGGATTTGTTGAAGAGAATCATAGCAATGGTCCTGACCGGAGTCTATAATTGTGTAATTAGTAATGTTATCGCTTAGAATTAATCCATAAACGATTGTAAGAAGTACTGATAATAAAATTGCAAATATTGGTTTTCTCATTTTCGATTCCCTTTCATTTATTTTTCTGAATTTCGATGTTTATTTCTTGTTTAATAATTGTGACGATATTATTGCAATAAACTTGTGTAACAGATTAACAATTTTTTTGCAGTTTTTAAACCAGAATACATTCTCGCTTTATTAACTTTCCACTTTAAATCACAATTCATAAATTCAATTATTACAAATCAAATAAATAATTCAACCATGAACATAAAATTTTACAAATTACTAATACTTATTGTATTTATATTTACTTTATTGTTGTTACGAACTGAATATGCAGGTGCGTCACCGGGAGACACAACATGGGTAACGACGTGGGACCAGGAATTCCACAATTGGGCAAACGTTCACAGAGATACTTTTCTTTTACCCGATACCAACACGCGATACAATAGGATACTTATGTATTATACTATAGGTTGCCCTGCATCAGGTTGCGATCCATGGGACAGGCTTGGGTGGGTGAAGGTTTACGATGTCCCCGACTCAATCAATTATGAAATTGCCCGAATTGTAACGCCATACAATATAGTAGGAGGTGGTTATCCAGGTACCTGTACATGGATTATCGATATGTCGGATTATGCAATGCTTCTACACGACTCAGTAAGTATGGGGAGCTATATAGAATCTTGGATAGGAGGTAACAGAGGCTGGCTTGTAACAATTAAGTTTGCTTTCGTAGAAGGTCAACCGGCTTTTATTCCGTATAAGATAGTAAACTTATGGCAGTACTCGCGAGCAGTTTACGGCGATCCTTCAAGACCGATAGAAGATAAGTTAGCTCCAAAAAACATTTTAATAGACCCGCTTGCTGATAAAGTAAAATTACGTATTGTCACAACAGGTCATGGTCAGGGTAATACTGATAATGCAGCGGAGTTTTCGTACAAGTGGCATTCTGTTTTAATAGGTTCTGATTCAGTAAGCCATTACCTGTGGAGAGATGATTGCCCCATAAATCCATGCAGTCCGCAGGGCGGAACCTGGGCGTATCCCAGGGCAGGCTGGTGTCCTGGGCAAAGTGTTATACCGTGGGATAATGATATAACGGCAAGTGTTACACCAGGTCAAACAGTAAACATTAATTATAACGTGCAGCCTTATGAAAACTTTTGCAGACCTAATAACCCAAGCTGCACAACAGGAGTTACCTGTCCGGATTGTAATTATAATTATACAGGACATACAGAACCGCATTACACGATACAGTCTCAATTGATTTATTACTACGATAATCCTCAAGTTAATATTAGACCTGTAGGAACCGAAATTCCTGATGAGTATACTTTGAAGCAAAATTATCCAAATCCATTTAATCCGATTACTACGATTGAATTCGGAATTCCTGAACAGGGGAATGTGAAACTTTACGTATATGATTTATCCGGAAGAATTTTGAAAAGACTGTTTGAAGGTAAACTGAATGCGGGTTCGTACGATGTGCAATTTAACGGAGATGAATTTGCAAGTGGAGTTTATTTATACCAGTTGAATGTTGGTGATTATTATCGTTTTAGAAAGATGCTGCTTGTAAAATGATTTTTTGACTAATAATTCAAAGCAAATTCATTTAATTAGATATAAATTTAAAAAATAATTATAATTTTTAAAGCCTCTTGAATAAAGATACCCAGGATTCAAATCAAAATAATGATAAGAAGGTTGCTGTAAAAAATCAGGGCAGGATGCCTTTGAACTACAAAATGATTTTTACACGGATTGTATCAATTCTAAAAGACTTTATTAATATACGAGAAGGTACAGATACAGAAGGCTTTTTCATTGAAGCAAAAGAATCGGTTTACCTGAGGGGTCCTAATATATGGTTTTTGTTATGTTCAACGATACTTGCATGTATTGGACTTGATATCAATTCTTCAGCGGTGATAATTGGAGCAATGCTTATCTCTCCTCTTATGTACCCGATACTCGGGATCGGTATCTCTGCTGGTATAAATGATGAAGAGACTATACTGATTTCAATAAGGGAATTTACGTTCGCAGTTATTTTCAGTTTCCTGGTAAGCACAATATATTTTTTACTGACACCACTCGGACTGCCAACCCCTGAAATACTTGCAAGGGTTAAACCTACATTATTAGATGTGGGGGTTGCTCTTTTCGGAGGAACAGCGGGCATTATTGCCAACTCAAGAAAGAAAATAACCTCAGCTATTCCAGGTGTTGCAATTGCTACAGCATTAATGCCTCCTCTGTGTGTATCTGGTTATGGACTGGCAAAAGGTATCGGATCAATATTCTTCGGAGCATTTTATTTATTCTTTATTAACTCCGTTTTTATATGCGCAGCTTCGTATGCAGTTGTAAAATTTATAAGATTACCTGTAAAAGTAGAAATTGATAGAGAAACAGAATGGAAGAGAAGAAAATATGTTATTGCTTTTCTAATTATCATCATTATTCCAAGCATATTTATTTTTTACAGTATAATCCTTGAAGCTCAGATGAAGAACAGAGTGAACAGCTTTATTAATAAGAATATCAACACATGGAATAATCATGTCATTGATTGGAAAATTAATGAAAAAGGGGACACATTAAAGGAACTAAAAGTATATGTTGTAGGTGACAAAATATCTGCATCAAAGATAGACAGTTTGAATAACATAATGCCCGATTATAATTTGGATGATACGAAACTTTATGTTAGACAAGTAGATATATCGACTGACCTGAAAAGTGATATCACAAAAGAAATTACTTCTAATATATTGAAGGGAATGGGGGATGAGAATGGCAAAGATGAGAAGGATTTAGAATTAGATAGTATAAAAAAGGAGATCGAAAAGTTATCGCTCGATTCTATTCGCATCAATAAAGCTCTCATCGATATAAAAACTTTTAATCCCGGATTGGTTGAGCTTGCATATTCAAAAATGAATCAGCGGTATGAAGCAAGGGAGGATTCTGTCGTGTACAGGAAAATTCCAATTCTTATAGTACAGTGGAATAGAAATGTTAGATTATCCGATAGACGAAAAGGTGAAGAACAAATTTATAACTATCTTAAAAAAGAAATCGGTATAGATACACTGCAGATTGTGAATGTGAGATAATAGATATCTTTTTTGAAGATTTAGATTGTATCACACCAGTCGCTATCCCTCTCCAATCCATTTAAATATTAATTTATTTCGTGAAGAGTTGCACGCCTATTCCAATTATTGGGTCACCTCGTCCACTACTATCTGTATTCCAAAAAGGATATCTAATCGAGGTGCTTATCCCAAAGACCTTACTGATTAAATAAACATATCTAGATGAAACTTCAAGAGTACCAATAATTCCACCAGTTCTAACGTCAAAACTTGCACTTGTTGAAAGGAAGAACCTGCTTTTCCCTGTTTTATAAATCTTAAAATTAGGACCTAATGAAACACGTGTAAAACCTTTTAAGTTATAAAACATTCCACCAATTTCAAGTCTTAGGAATACAACTTTATTATACAAATTAATATCCATCGAACCTATAACGCAGGAGCTTAAGTAGTAATATTCTTTTTTTCTAAAGAAAGAAGTGCCTGCCTCTAGTCCGAGTTGAATAGGGGAGTCATTTATGAAATTATTCCTTATTAAATTTTCAGTTATATTGTTTTCATTTTTTTCTTTCTTTAGTTTCAATTGTGAGTGCTCTAATATACTGTCGTCCTGAGTAATACCAGTATTCAATGTATAAAAGTTAAATAGAATAATTATTAGGCAAGATAAAAATATTTTTATAAAATTTTTCACGATTTATTTATAGTTGGATTATTTATTATATTTATTGATGTCAATATTTAATACAATAACTTAAATTCGTTTTTTAAAAATAGACATTAAAAATAATCCTGTTAATAAAATCACAGGAAGTTCAGCTCCAAAAAGACCGCAGCCTTTACCGCCTTCTTTAACGATTGCCGTCATCTCTACATCTTCTTTAAGGTCTGCAATTGTGAATTCCCAGTAAGCTGTGTTATCTTCCATCCTTCCATTCGTTCTCACAATATCATTTGGAAATTCAAACTCGAAAAGAAGCTTATAATCACTCATTCCGAATTTATTAGCATTGGAAGTGTCTTTAATTAGTATGTATTGAAAGAGCATTCCTTCCTTGTGTTTTTCCCATGTTGCTTTTACTTTTGAGAATGCTTTTGCATCCGTTATTTTATTAATATTATAAAATTTTAAATTTAAAGTTACATGTGTAGTGGAATCTTCGGGATTCTTTTCTATTTTCACATCGCTGATCTCTGTATTCGAGGATGTGTAATTAACGTTTACTTTATCCTCAGTGAAACCGAAACCCGCAAGCTCTTCACCTATTATATTGGAAGTCTTCGTCCAGTAATGAATGTTCATCGTGCCTGAGCCATCTTCGTTCAATTTTGTCTTTTGTTCAAGTTCGACACATCCAGAAAGCAAAAGAATTAGTGATACAAAAAATAAAAAATATATGAAATATTTATTTGTGTTTTTCATTTTCCTATTTATTTTTTTAAAAGGATTTATGATTGATTGCAGTGACTAATTTGAAATTATTTCACTTTTATGCTTAAATTATTTTTTAAGTTATTTGCTATTTCGTTTGACCAGTATGTAAATTCATTATCTATCGAAGTTATAGATTTTTTTTGCAAGAGGTTTATCATGTTGTATTTAACAGAATTTTCCAATGGTTCTAATGTTAGAATCATATCGATGACACTTTTGAAATTATCATTGGATAAATTTTCTAATGAATAAAGGAATGCAATGAATGATGATTGGTTGTTGAGCAATAATTGTTTTAGATTTTCGGAGTATAGGAAATTGATGTATGTATCATCATATTTCTTTAACGCATCCGCTGCAAGGAATCTCACTCCGAAGAAATCGTATTCTAAGAGTTTCAGTAAAGTTTGTATGTTACTTTCTTCTTTATAATTGTTAAAGGCAAATGCGATATTTTTATTATATATCTTTTGGTTTGAATGTTCATTCGCTAATTCGA
Organism: uncultured Ignavibacteriaceae bacterium; assembly: GCA_964472195.1. Classification (GTDB taxonomy): domain Bacteria; phylum Bacteroidota; class Ignavibacteria; order Tepidaquicellales; family Tepidaquicellaceae; genus BS750m-G4. The sequence goes on from CAYYJH010000090.1 coordinate 5,998, forward strand.
CTAACCTTTGTGAAACTTTATTAATGAAATCTACATCAGTCGAATCGATATTTAATTTACCCAACGCTATAAGAGCAGATGACCTCACACTAATATCATTGTCATAGGTAAGCTCAAGCAAGACATCCTTTCCGATTGGATTTTTAGTTATTCCAAATAAATATGCCATTAGGCTTACTTCTTTCGGAGTAAGAATATCATTGTTAGCTTTATATTCATTTAATTTTTTGATAAAAGTAGTACTGATAGCATATGTTATTTTACTTATCAGGTTTCTCATAAGAAAAGTTTCGCGGTGGTCTTCGGTTTTCAATTTGGAAAGTAATAAGTTTGCTGTTCCTATACTGTCTTCAATTAGTTTTTCTTTCCCAAGCTCTGACCATCTAGAGAATCTTGGTTCAATTGTTTTCGCCATAATAAAATAGTCTTCGAGATCGTAATCCTCACTCAAATCAAGTTCGACTTTAAAATCATCACCGCTTTGCTGGGAGGGAAGATCTTCAAGATAGTAGTCTAAACTTACTCCCCACGTTGAACTGTTTATTAACAAACTGTCTAATTCACCAACGGAGTAGAAGTCTTTTCCTGAAGCGTCAAGAAATAAACCCAGGCTTCCATATTCACGTCTTGGATTGCCATACCCTCTTGTATTATTAGGTTCTTTATTCAGATAGCCGTCTTTTCCACTTTCATCAATTAAGATACCTATTCCGTTTGCATTCCCAGCTCCCTGTGATAGAGAGTAGGCTGAATAATTATCGTTTCCTTTAACGTCATAAAGAAGTCCAAATGCATAATCATGTCCGCAGCCCTGCGACACACCATTAGATGTATAGAAATCCCATCCGTCAAAATCTTTTAAGAGTCCAACTGCAAGATGAATTCCGGAGCCCTGTGCATACTGGTATGAATTGTATTTATCATGCCCTGAATTATCGACAATAGCACCGAGCGAATACCAGTAAGCTCCTCCCTGACCAAAAATATCCGTGTTATAAATATCGTTGCCTCCTCCTTCAATTATTAATCCAATCCCGCCCGCATAGTATGGTCTCATTCCCAATCCATAACCCTGGCACATAGAAACAAAATGATCTTCATATCTTCCGATATCCAGAGATAGTGAGTTTATTAAATAAGAATCGTTTCCGGTGTTATCAATTATTGCACCTACGCCTTCAGTCATTCCGAAACCCTGTGAGTATGTATTTGCAGAATAGATATCATTTCCTTTTTTGTCAATTAGTAAACCTACGCCGAAGGCTGCAGCACCGATCGAGAATGAGTTAGCGTAATAAGTATCATTACCACTCTCATCAATCAACAGTCCAATTCCACAAATTGCTGAACCAAGAGTCACATTTGCTCCTTTGTAAGTATCATCACCCTCTTTATCAAAAATAAATCCTGAAGAAAAGACAGAACCTGCAAGTGTGAAATTATCGTTGGAAGAATAGTAATCATTTCCTGCAAGATCAATTATGCAATTAAAGTTGTCCGAAAAATCTTTATTTCCTTCGATGTTATAAACATCATCACCACCAAGGTCAATAATGATATCAAAATTTCCGTTGTAGATATTTTTATTTTCATCTCCTATCGCTATTCTGGTCCCATTCTTATCGTAATAATACAGGAAGTTTCCCTTTAAAGATTTGTTGTAATAAAACTTAGTATCATGGCTGTTTCCATTTCCTATTAAATCTTTTAAGTTTTTAAAAAGCCAGTAGGTACTTTTCAAATTATGAATAGAAAGTTTCATTATCCGATCATTTTCGACTTTGCTTAATATATCCAGTGTTTTTTTAGAAACTTTAGTGGAAGAATCTCTCGCTATGTTATATTGGAATATATTTGTAGTTCTATCTTCAATGTTAATCGTTTCAGAATATATCGATAATAGATGTTCTTCCAAAAAATCTAATTCATCTGGCTTAATAGTTTTAGTAATTTCATTCTGTAACTTTCTACTATCCTCAACAAATTTGATAAGAAATTTCTTTAATTGGTCGAAATCGTCCGGATAATTTATAAAACTAATGAGTAGATTATCCTTATAATAATTATTCAACTTGAACATTTCATTAACTAAAACTTGCAGCTCAAGATCTTTGTATTTTAAAACGCTGTCAAGGAAATCAAAAGAATTAAGAGGTTTAATCATTAGTTCTTTAACAATCGGTAACAAAAGCTTCGAATAATTGCGGGGAGAGTTGTCTTTGTCAAAACTTATTGGTATTGTAATATCTTCTTCGGATAATCCTCTGTACGAGAGAGTTTTATGAAAAATTGAGCGAACATCTTCCTGGGCATTAACAACCTTCAAGTTTAATAACAATAATGTTACTAATACGTAAAGTATAAAATAGTTTAATATTTTCACTTTATTAAAATTTTTAAATAAGATAACTTAGTTAATAAATATTTTCAGTAATAAAAGAATAGGAAATTTATTATATGAAAAAGGTTCTTTTTGCTTTATTATTCATTTTTGTTTTTACTTCTGGCTTTTCACAAACAATCGTAAGCACGTATCAATTTCCGAACTGGATGCCATTGCAAAGATTATGGGGAGTTGTTAATGCGAACGGTAACATCTGGGTGGGAACAGATTACAATCATACAACAAATTACCCATTTTCAAAATTATATAAATTAAATAATACTGGAATTATTGTTGACAGCTTAACTACTCCTTATGATTTTAATCATGGAACTGCCTGGGATGGAACAGGCTTTTGGATAGCAGAAGATTTCAGGTCAGCAGGCGCAAGGATTTATAAAATTAATACATCGGGTGTTCAAGTTGACAGTATTTATTTACCTTCTTTAATAGGAGGTAATTCATCTGGTGTTGGCGGTATTGAAATTGAAGGCAATTCTTTGTGGTTTTCAGTATACTATCCTGATTTCCCGAGCTATCCGTATGCTTACGCTTACGAAATGAATTTGACTACAAAACAAATTACAGATACAATTCCATTGAGAGGTAATCAGGTACAGGGTATCACTGTAAAAGGTGACACGATTTTTTATGTTAATTATGCTTTTAGTTCAAATCCTACACCGGAAAGAATTTATGCATACAGTTTAACACTTGGTGATACTTTATTCTCTTTCGCATGTCCTGATCCTTTTGGAACTAATCGACCGAAGGGTTTGCATTGGGATGGGCAATTTCTTTGGCTTATTGCTGACAGCATAGGCGGAGGTTATAACAGTGCACTCTATAAATATGATCTTACAGGACAAGGAAATCCAATCATAGTTACTTCGAGTAGTGAATTGAATTTTGGAAATGTAATTATTGACAGCAGTAAAAGTCTTACTTTAACTATAAGTAATCAGGGAACTGCTGATTTGATTATTTCAAATTTTGATATTACAAATCCAAGGTTTACAATTACGCCGAATAATTTACCCGATACAATTGCTCCTTCTGCAAATAAAAATTACACTGTTACTTTTACTCCAATTGCTTACGACACAACTTCCGGGGAGCTGAAGATAACAAGTAACGACGGAGGGACACCATTGAAAATTGTTACGCTAAAAGGGAAAGGTGTTTACAACGGGGCGCAGATTACTCTTTCCGCTTCAAGTTATGATTTTGGGCAGAGAAGAGTTAATTCACTTTGTGGCTATGCATTTGAAATAATGAATCAGGGTTCCGAAGTTTTAACTATCAATTCTGTAGATTTTGTGACAAATAGATTTTGGTTTGATACGTCAAAGTTATCATTTCCAATAAATATTCCGATCCAGACAACAATGTTTTTTAGAGTCTGGTTTAATCCGAATGCAGCTGCTACGTTTAATGATTCGCTTACTCTAAATTCAAATGCTGTTAACAGCAATGATGGTGTTATTCAGTTATCAGGTTCAGGGGTGAACTCTCCAACAGCTATCGGGGATATCTTCTGGCAGGGAATAATTCCTACAAATCCCAACACGAGCTATAATGACTATCAACCAAAGAGTATGAAGCAGATATCTGATGTAAACGGTGACAGTATTAACGATGTTATTGTTGCTACCGAAAATTACTGGACTATCTGTTATAACGGTAATTCATCTGTAACGGCTGATACACTTTGGAAATTTAATACTCACTTTGGTTCAATAAATACCGGGTCTGTCGATTGGGAAGATGCGATGCAGATTATAGAAGACATTAACAATGATGGTATCGAAGATGTTATCATAGGCTGCGGAGGAGGCAACGAAATGGTTTATGCCTTATCGGGAAGTACGGGACAGAAATTGTGGGAATACGGAAGCCCGACAACAACAGCTGACGGAGATATTTATGGTCTTAGAACAGACAGGGATTATAATAGTGACAATATTAACGACGTATTAATTTCAGCCAGCGGTTCAGGTCTTGGTGCCGGGAGACACGCTGTGATTTGTGTAAATGGTTTGAACGGACAGGAAATATTTAATGTAACGCAAAGTTTCCATTTTACTTATGATGTTCTTGCAACTGAACTGGGTGGTGTGATTGGTGTAGGTAATAACGGTGGACCATACAGAGTAAATGGATTTAATAACAGTGGACAAGCAACTTGGAATTATCCATTACCGAGTTCATTGAGTGCATTATGGAGTCTAAGAGAGATACCTGATATTAATAATGACAGTGTTAAAGATGTTATGGGTTTATACGGTTTTAGCGGTAATATATTCGCTTTGAGTGGAAACTCAGGTTCACAAATATGGACTCAAAGTCTTGGTTCGAGTAATAATGGAACATTTGAACTGCTTGACGATCTGGATGGAAATGGTTTCATTGATTTTACTTTATCAGCTCCTCAGATTGCATTCAGGATTGATTCCAAAACAGACTCTGTTCTCTGGTCGTATGCTCTTGGCAGTTCTTACATAAGAGATGTTGCTAATATTGGAGATATTTCAGGTGACTCGATAAGTGATATCGTTTTCATAACGCAGCAGCCTGCTAAGGTGTTCGTACTTAACGGTGCGGATGCAACAATTTTGTTTCAATACACTTATGGTACTGCTATTGCTCAAAGAGGGGATAGGGTAACAGCACTTCTAAGTATTGACAGTAATGCAAGTAACGAATTTGTAACGGGAAATCGGGAAGGAAAGATTATCTGTTTTTCAGGCGGTCCGCTCGGAACTGTTTCCATTGAACCTATTAATAATATTATTCCTGATAGATTTACACTTTCTCAGAATTATCCAAATCCATTCAATCCGACAACAAAGATAAAATTTGATTTGCCGAACATAGCAAAGGTTAAGCTTACTGTTTATGATATACTTGGCAGGGAGGTCTCTAAGTTGATAAATTCTGAATT
>CAYYJH010000091.1:0-2542 GCA_964472195.1 uncultured Ignavibacteriaceae bacterium
TTAGCTGCTTTTAATGAATCATTTTGGGGTGGATTAGGTCTGAACGCCCAAACATCCCAGGCACCAACTAATTGATTACCAGGTTGAACACCAAGTCCTGCCAGAATGATATCTAACTGACCAAGCGTCATTGTCAGAGAATTTACGCTCGACTGCTGAGTAATTTGCCTGGTTGGTAAGGAAGTACCAAAAATCCATTTATAAGAAGCACCGGTAGCAGATGTATCCCATGTAAACGTAACCGGTGTTGAAGAATTAGGAAACGATGTAATTGTAACACCAGATGATGGTGTTTGCAAATTAAATGAGTTTAATGGATAATTTGCAATAATAATACCCGCAGTCCATTCTTGATATGTACCGGTTGAATTATCCATCCATACAGGCCAAATTTTGGCATTTCCAGATGTAATACCAATATAGTCACCTGAGTAATAGTTAGCCAATCCTGCTATTGGTGTTGGTTTAAACCTGTGGTCACTTACTAACAACTCGGTCCATGTAGAACCACCATCCATTGAACGGGCAACATAAACTTCTGCGGAATCCGATGCTGTATTTCTGTTATCATAATAAACAATGTTTACCCCTCCAAACTCATCGACTCTAATTGCCGGAAAGAATTGAAGTTTGCCGTTATTCATAGGATCCTGGTTCACTCTCTTTCTTAAACTTGCAGGCCAGGTCGCTCCGCCATCCGATGATGCATTTATTACAACATCAGCATCCGAACCTGCTGGAGCAAGATTATATTCATTCGTTACTATATAAATCCATCCGTGACGTGGGCCGCCTGTCTTGTCTATATCAATCCTTGGGAAATCAGGTACTCTTATTCCGTATGTACCGAAGGTGTTATCCCTAACTCCGTTCATAGCAAATGCCTGATTTGTTACCGTCCAGTTTACTCCTCCGTTTGTAGATTTTCCAAGTCCTACTCTTTTACCTGTAAAAGGTGATCCTCCGTGGTCACGCCAGGTTACATAAACCGTTCCACCAGGTCCTACTCGTACATCACAACCCTGAGATGTCCTGTAAGGAGAAGGAGGATTGTTTATATTCTGGGGAGCTGACCAGCTTACACCACCATTCGATGTATAGGAAACAGCAATCGGCTTTACTGTACTTGTAAAAGGCGTCCAAACGCAATAACTTCTGCCGTAATAAGGACTTGTCGGTTCATCATCCGATCCTGCAAGATTCTTGTCCTGAGGACCTGTTGCAATCGTATATGTGCTTGACCAGTTTAAACCATTATTGGTAGAATAATTTGCATACATCCCGCTGGTTGGATAACCCAGATGTGTCATAATAAATCTACCGTTTTTGTCAATTGTTGGTCCCGGATCACCGCCATGACCAATTACCGGAACACTCTGTAAAGAATCACTGCCAAACCAGTTCAATCCACCGTTAGTCGTAACATAAACACCCTCGGAAATAAAAAGTGGACTTCCAATGGTTGTCATATTGCAGGATGCAAACATGATATTCTGATTTAGAGGATGCCTTACAATAATTACCTCACTCTGATTAGTATTAGTAGTGGGGTGTACTCTTACATTTGGAGTTACTGTAACAATACCAAAAGGAGTATTATAAAATCTTGGTTTAGTACTGAACACATAATCAACCGGTCTTGAAGGAAGAACCGGGTAAGATGGACCGGTTACCACTAATTGTGTCATACTCGGGTCTAAATCCCATTTCTCAGATAAATTATCAGTTGACTTCTGTCCTGTAAAGATAATAAAACCTATTAACAGAATGGGAATAAGAAAAAGTAGTTTTTTCATGTTTAATTTAATAATGAGTTTTAAAAAAGTTTTAAAATATTACAAATTTAATTTTCAATTGAAACATATGAAAAATATTAACAAACAAAATAAATTAATTACTTATTAAAAACAATAATGAATAATCAATATTTGCTGCACTAAAAAATTAATACAAAGATACTATGAGAAAACCTATTAACAAAACTAAAAATTTAACAAAACATAGGAGTCGCTAAAAATGATAAAAAGTGTTTGATAAAAAAAGAGGTAATCTAATAGAGATTACCTCTTTAAAAGTTTGAGTTAGCTTCGAATCTATTTGATCAAGACCATCTTTTTCACATTAACAAAATTACCGCTTTCAATCCTATAGTAATAAATACCACTGGATAGATTTGCTCCGTTAAATTCAATTGAATAAGAACCAGCAACTTTAATTTCATTGACAAGATTTGCTACTTCTTTACCGAGTACATCATAAACTTTCAAAGAAACGAAACCTTGTTTCGGAATATCAAATTTTATTTGAGTTGTTGGATTGAATGGATTTGGATAATTTTGTAATAAATCATATTTCGTTGGGATTTCACTGTTTTGTGTTAATCCGGTAGTCGGGAATCCTTTAATACAAACGTTATCAACTGCCCACCACCAGTCCCAACCAGGTTGAATCGATCTAAACCTTACTCTAACAGTTGGATTATCTTCTGCACCGGGAAGAGCATATGTCTCATGTGAATTTCTCACATCAGTACCACCCCAGG
>CAYYJH010000091.1:2642-10893 GCA_964472195.1 uncultured Ignavibacteriaceae bacterium
ATTTGTGATTGTCCAATTCGATGTACCACCTGAAAAATCATCGCAGAATATTGTAACAGCCGGTGCGGAATAGACTCTTACAGTTGTCTTAACTGTATCGTTTGCTCGATTAATATCTCCTGCTAATGTAGAGAAAATTGCTAAATTCATATCTCCAGCGGTGTTCGGTACCCACGTAAAATCGACAGTATCTGCTCCTCCTGGTGGAAGACTTATGGGTAAAGCATTTCCCCCCAAACCGTTAACTTTGAATCGTACAAGTACATTTGTTTCAGGAGATGTTCCCAGATTAGTCACTTTGGCTTTTATATGATAACTATTATTCTTTATAAATATTTCTGGTAAATCAACAAATGGTCCAACTGAATAATCATGTGTAATACTGGTTACGTTAACAGTTGCTTTTACTGTATCGTTTGCTCTGTTTTGATCCGTTCCTAACTCGCTAAATATAGCTAAATTGTAAGAACCTGCTGTATTCGGAATCCATGTAAAATCAACAGTATCTGCTCCCCCCGGTGATAGACTTACGGGTAAAGCGTTTCCTCCTGCACCGTTTACTTTGAATCGTACAAGTACATTTGTTTCTGGAGAAGTTCCCAAATTTGTAACTTTAGCTTTTATATGATAAGTGGAACCTATTAGGAATTGAGAAGGAAAATCAATAAAAGGACCCACAGCATAATCATGGGTTGATGGAGTACCCAAATCAACTGATGCAGTCCATGCCTGGTAAATTCCTGATGCATCACTACACCAATAAGGCCATATCTTATTATTACCGGAAGTGATACCAATATAATCACCCTGGTAACCACCAGCGAGACCGGATATTGGTTTAGGTTTAAACCTGTGGTCACTCACGAGTATGTCAGTCCATGTGTTTCCACCGTCAGTAGACCTTGAAACATAAACTTCCGATGAATCGGACGAAGTGTTTCTGTCATCATAATAGACTACATTAATACCGCCGCCTTCATCTACTCTGATACATGGAAAATATTGTATCTTACCGTTGTTTAAAGGATCTTGGTTAACTCTGATACCAGCTGACCATGTAGTACCGTTGTCGGATGACCTGTGCATTATAATATCCGGGTCGCTACCAGCCGGTGCTAAATTCTTTTCACCTGTAACGATATATATCCATCCTGCTCTTGAACCGCCTGTTCTATCCACACCCATCCATGGAAATCCATTAACACGGATATTCGATTTCGTAGGAAGAGTACCTCTAATATCATTACAATCATATACGTTATTATTAGCTGACCACGTTACACCACCATTGGTTGATTTAGCAAATCCGATATAATCACCAGTATAAGGTGAACCCGCAATCGGATTTCCCCAGCAAATATATGCATCACCGTTTGGCGCTATTGCACCGTTAACTCCTTGATTATAATGCCCTGATAAAGGTGTGCTAACGTTTATTACACTGCTGTATGAAACACCATTGTTAGTTGAGTAAGAAACAACAGCCGGGGGTAATGAAGCTGTAAACCGAGACCACGTAACGTATATCCTTCCATAATAAGGGCTGGAAGATACGTCATTAATAAAAGTATGATTCTTATCCTGAGAACCTGTTGTTATTTTATATATAGTTGACCAGGATATACCATTATTGGTTGAATAAGCAGCGTTCATTCCACCACCAAGAAATGACTGATGGAAATAACCATTCGGTGCAATTGCCGGAGCAGGATCACCTCCGTGTCCGGAAACCGGCGTAGTTTTTGTAGTATCCGAACCAAACCAGGAAACACCGCCATTGGTCGTAACGTAAACTCCTTCACTAATAAAAAAAGGTGAAAACGACACAGCATTTGAACTGGCAAACATAATATTCTGGTTTGTTGGATGCCTGCTAATCGGAACCTCACTTTGTGTTGTAGCTGAAGGATAGACTCTGAAATTTGGACCTACGGTCAATACTCCCATAGGAGTATAATAAACCATGTTACTTGTGTTTGGATGGACATAGTTATCAACTTGTGGTAAAGGAACATATTCACCTGTTGAATACACCATAGTCATCCGTGGATCGACACTCCATTTTCTTTCATCAAAATTTTGCCCTGTAAATAAAGCAAAACCTATCAGAATGAGCATCACGGGTAAGATAATTTTTTTCATAATTTTTAATTTTGGTTTTTAGTAAATATACTTATAGTTAAATTTTTTACAAACTTAAAATTGATTTAAACATAGAAGTCACTAAGTAATTCAATTAGGTTTAGTTCATATAAAATATCAGTGAATATATGTAGCCATATAACTTCATTTATTAATATTTAATAGTTTTTCTGCTACATTCAAAATTATGATTCATATTCTCAAATGTCAATAGTAAAACTTTGCTTATTTTATTCACTCTCGATAAATATTTCCGTAGAAAAGAAATTTAATATAGAGTAAATAAAGAAATAGTACTATCTAAATTTTAATACATCACAATTGCATATGAATTAATTGTAAAAATTAAACTCTTTAATTTAATAAGTAAACTTAAGATATTTAAATTAACGAAACTCCTTATGCATAATTTACTACCAGAATACATTTTAGAAAATTACAAGAATAATAGATTCGAAGGTGAATTTCAAGCCTTTACTATGTTTATTGATATTTCCGGTTTTACATCAATGACCGAAAAATTAATGAGAAGCGGTAGTGATGGTGCTGAGATACTATCAAACATTTTAAAAGATATATTCAAATCTACTGTCAGTCATGTCTATGAAAGCGGTGGATTCATTTCAACATTTGCAGGAGATGCTTTTACAGCCATTTTCCCAAAAGTTAACGACACGTCTCAAACTAATGAAGCACAAAACATTCTGTATTGCTCCGAAAGAATATTAACCAGATTCAAAGAGAAACCTATACAAAAAACAAAATATGGTGATTTCGAATTCAATGTATCAGTTGGATTGTCTTCAGGAAAAGTAAATTGGGCAATCGTGGGGAGAAAAGATAAATCATTTTATTTTAGAGGTGAAGCAATTGATGGTAGTGCAAAATCAGAAAAGATAGCTGGCAATAATGAAATAATAATTGATAACAATTTTAAGGAATTTACTAATACGAATTATATTGAAACCGAATCTATATCAGAAACCTCTGAATATTTAAGAATAACTAAATTTAAAAATATAGAATTAATTAAAAGTGAAAGCAAAACCGGATTTAAACATTCAGATTTTACAAAAGAAATCTTTTCTAAAAAATTCTTCCCCAATGCTGTATTTAAAGTTAAAGAGCCGGGAGAATTCAGAAATGTCATATCTACTTTTATTTCTTACGATGGAATCTCAAATAACAAACACCTTGATGGTTTTTTTACAATTATTATTGATACGATTAATCATTACTCAGGTTACATTGAGAATTTTGATTTCGGAGACAAAGGAGGTGTCGTAGCATGTTTCTTTGGAGCACCAGTATCATATGAAGATAATATTGACCGTGCATTAAACTTCATTCTCTCTTTAAAATTAAAGATAGACAAAGATCCAGATCTTAAGTCTATGCTAAAATATCGATTCGGAATGACATATGGTAAAGTATATTCTGGAATAATAGGTGCAGATGAACGGTGTCAGTATTCATTATTAGGAAGTAAAGTAAATTTAGCCGCAAGATTAATGATGAAAGCAGGATGGAAAGAGATTTGGACATGCAATGACATCTACCAAAGTTTAAAAGAAAGATACAACTTTGAAAAACTCTCAAACCAGAGTTTCAAGGGATTTGAGGAAAAAATAACACCATATAAATTAATTGAAGCACAGAAAAGTGGTTTTGTCGAACAATCAGGTGGTAAAATGGTCGGAAGAGATGTGGAAATGCAAAGAATGCTGGATTTCATAAAAGTCATCTTTAGCGGTGAATTCGCAGGTGTAATTTATGTTAATGGTGAAGTTGGCATTGGTAAAACAAGACTGGTAAATGAATTCAAGAAAGAGATTGAAAGCAAACATAAATTAAATTGGTTTTATTGTTCAAACGATGAAATACTTCGATTATCTCTCAACCCGTTTAAATATTTTTTAATAAACTTGTTTAAGCAATCCACTGAAAATTCAATTGACGATAATAAAAAATCATTCAATGAGGTCATAGACACTTTATTAAATAAACTCAGAAATGAATTACCCGAGGAAATTAATAAAGATGAAGTACAACAGGTTTGCAGTGAACTTGAACGGACCCGTTCAATACTTGGAGCAATGGTCGACCTTCATTGGGAAGAATCACTTTATGAACAACTGGATCCTCAATTAAGATTCGAAAATACTTTATTTGCTTTTTACAATTTAGTAATTGCGGAATGTATGCTTCAACCTGTAATTATTGAGATTGAGGATGCTCAATGGTTAGATAAAGATTCAATGGAATTACTAAGTGTTATTGCCCGCAATATAAAGAATTTGCCTCTCACAATATTAATATCGAGCAGGTATCTTGATGATGGCAGTAAGTTCTCTCTCAAGCTTGAAGATGAAGTACCCCAGTGTAATATTGAACTAACCTATCTAACCTCAAAGGGTATTAAAGATTTAGCAGAACAAATTCTTGAAAATAAAATTGATGAAAATTCAGTCTTGTTTTTAGAGGAAAAAACCAATGGAAATCCATTTTTTGTCGAACAATTAGTAATGGACTTTAATGAAAGAAATGTTTGGCAAAAAAAAGATGATCTACTATTAATTTCATTCACATCGAAATGGAGTAAAGAAGCCGGAGATTACAAGTCTTCTTTAATTTCAGAAGAAGTTATACCATCAACAATTAATAGTGTTCTGCTATCCAGGTTTGACAGGCTAAAATCCGAAGTCAAACATGTAGTTCAATCAGCATCAGTATTAGGTAGAGAATTCGAAGTACAGGTCCTGTCAAGAATGTTGAAAGGTGACAATAAAATTATCAAAGAAATAAAATCCGCAGAAGAAGAACAGATATGGACTCTAATAAATGAACTAAAATGTATTTACAAACATGCGTTATTAAGGGATGTTGTCTATAATATGCAAATGAAAGCACGTTTAAGAGAGCTTCATAAGTTAGCAGCAGATTCAATAAAAGAATTATATGGAGATGATAAATCCCTAAGCAGACTTGAGCAATATGCATATCACTTTGGCATTGGAAATAATATAGTTAATGAAAATAACGATATTATATTAACAGAAGAGAATTTAAAAAACATCAATCATAAAAAGAACGTCGAACAATATCTGGATTTACAAAAAAACTTAGCGGATGTATGTGAAAAGGGATGCAGGTATGATGAGACAATCAATAAATGTGAAATGGTAGTCAATATATCAAGACTTTTAGGTAACAAGGAATTAGAAATTGACTATCAAATTAAGAACGGTAAAATATTAGGGCATAAAGGGATTTGGGATAAAGCAACTGAGTTTTTCAGTGAAGCACTTAAGATAGCTGAAGATTTAGTTGACAAGGATAGAATTGCAAATTGCAACGCAACATTAGGAGAACATGAATGTTTTAAAGGTAATTACAAGAAAGCAACTTCCTATCTTGAAAGAGCATTGAAAATCTACAAGGAATTAAACGATGAAGAAGGAGTTGGTAGGATAATATTTGACATTGGGACAGTATATTCCTTCCTCGGAAACAATGACAGGGCAATGGAATATTATGAGAAATCACTGAAAATATTTGAATCAATAAACTCAAAAAAAGGTATATCACTTTTAACTGCTAATATGGGAAGTATCTACAAATTCCAGGGTCAGTATCAAAAGTCATTAGAGTATTATGAAAAATCCCTCAAGATCTTTAAAGAAATAGGCAACAAATTACATATCACACAAATACTGCAAAACATTGGAACCGTATATTCCGACAAAGGAGATTTTGATAAGGCATCTGAGTATTATACCGACTCTCTAAATATATCAAAAGAACTCGGATTCAAAGAAGGAATATCGCAGGTAACTTCAAATATGGGATTTATATTCCGTTATATTAAGCAATACCAGAAAGCTCTCGAGTTTTATGATAAAGCAATTAATATCGCAAAAGAAATAGGTGTAAAATATGATCTAGCGAATTATTTAATCGATAAGGCAGAGTTATTATACATTTTGAAAAAATTTGACGCAGCTAATAAATTAAATAATGAAGGTTTACAAATAGCGATCGACCTTGCCTATGAAGCTTATGTCTTTAAAGGTAAAATGTTATCTTTAATGATTGAGTTTTCAACCGGAGACAAAAAAAATTCGTTAATAAAATTAAAGGAGCTTCATTCATTAGCAAAAAATAAATTAGAAAATGCAGAACTGAAATATATAATTTATAAACTGATAAAATCAGAAACTGAAAATTTAATGAGCAAAGAAGAAACAGAGCAGTTCCGAGAAGAATCCCTGAAGATATTCAAAGATCAGTTTTCAAAAACCCCAGACTTTAAATATAAAAAAAAGATAGAAGAATTAACGACATAGAATTTTTATTCTGATTTTTTACACTTCGAAAATATTTTTTGCGACTTTTCCTGAATTCAAACGTCTTATTATTAAATTCTATTATTAAAGAACCGGATCTTTAATGTGCCGCGACACAGATCAATTTCTCGAATTATTGAAACCGCATTACAGTGATGCATTAAACTACTGCCGTGCTTTATGCTCTAACAGCTCTGCAGTGGAAGCAGAAGATGTATTACAGCAGTCGCTATTACAAGCTTTAGAAAATATCGAGAAATTAAAAGATATAAGGAAGTTTCGTTCCTGGTTGTTTACAATAATCACGAGGGTGTTCTATTCTTACATGAGAAAAAATTTTTGGAAGAAGTTTGTTTCATTTGATAATTACGCTAACCTTCCTGAGATACCCGTAGTGTTCGATAGAGCCGAACAAAATGAAAAAAGACAAATTCTTTTTAAAGCTCTTTCAAAACTCAAATATAAAGAAAGAACAGCAATACTTCTATTTGAAATTGCTGAATTTTCAATCGAAGAAATTAAAGACATTCAAAAGGAAAAAAGTTTATCTGCAATAAAATCAAGATTGAGTAGAACACGAACGAAACTAAGAAACATAATTACAGAATTAGAAAACGGTGATGATAAAAAAATATATTTCTCTTCAAAACATTTTATAGGAGATATTGAGGATGAGACTCTTAAACTGGTTCCTGAAATCAAAACAAAATCTGATACATATGGATAAGTACTGGTTATCTCTTAAAAATCAAAATCACAACAACTCTTTTGGAAGAGTTAAATCCTGGCTATATGATGTTGAAAATCAAAAAAGTTCAATAAAAAAAGAAAGGAAAACAAATAAAATGAAAAACTTTATAATCGCAAATAAATATAAGTTCGCAACTGTTATATTAGCCGCTCTATTAATTTACGCATGCAACTTACCTGTCACGCAGGAAAAAACTGTAGGTCATGTTTTATCATGGACTGTAAATGGAAATGATATGGAAGTTACAAGTAAGATTGAAAATTTAAATTGGATAGATAAGAAACAATTGAAAAAAGAAATAACCGTAACGGATGATTTAAATGCAATAACTTACAATCTTATACTTCCTAATTCTACCGAAGAACAAATTATTGCATACAAAAAAGACCTTGAAAGCATAAATGGTATAAAATCTATCAATGTGCTACCATTACAGGAATCCGTCACACGCCCTGTCTATTCAGAAGTGCTGCATTCCGTTTTCAAGATAGATATTGATGCTACTAATAAAAGTGATGAGGAAGTGATAAATGACATAACAAAGCAGCTCGAAAATGCCGGGTTGGAAAATGTTGATGTTCATTTTGAAAGACAGCCTGAAGGTTACAGAAAAATAAATATTTCAATCCCTGAAACTGAAATGAATATGAAAGACAAAAGTATCGATATGAAAATTAGAGATGGTAATAATGAAGAACATCTCAAAACTGAAAATAGAATCAAATTGGGTTTCGACACTGAACGTTGTGAAGGAAAAAGCGATGAGGAAATAAAACAAATGCTAATGGAAGACCTGAAAGATAAAAACATAACTAAAGATGATATACAAATAATAAGAGAAGGTGATCAGATTAAAGTAAAAGTTCAGAAGAAAACGCAGATGAAAAAAGGTAATGAAAATAAAGAATTGGACATCGAATTGGAAGAATTCAAATAACCTTTAATATTCATTACATAATATATTTATGAAGAAGCCCGCTTTTCATTGACTGATCAACTTTGAGCGGGCTTT
>CAYYJH010000092.1:0-10603 GCA_964472195.1 uncultured Ignavibacteriaceae bacterium
CAGAGTCCCCTGTGCCTGCCTGACGCAGGCAGGGGAGACTCTGATGAGACATGAGGAATTATTATTTATACATCAGAGTCCCCTCCCCCAAAGGGGCTCCTTCCCCATAGGGGGGCTTTGCTCCGGAGCGGGAGACTCTGATGAGACGTGAAAACTGTGAATGTTTATACCGTGAAATAATCTCCCTAAGACAGGTATAGGTTGAGTAAAGACGCAAAACCCTGTACGCTGTTGCTACAGTGTAAATAATGTGTCTCTATTGAATAATTTAAATATAATGAAAAAAATGACATGCATGTCATAGGCTAAACCTTCTGCCAACGGACATATTTTGACACAATGAAAAGAATTTCTCTGATTAAATATATTTTCTTGTACTCAAATGACCTACAGCATTTTTAAGTTAAATTGCTTATATTTACTTAGTCTTAACATAGAGAAATGAATTAATATGTTTTACGTCTTATAGCTTACCTACTGCGTTAAAGATAATTATTTGATATGATAAAAATAAACTTTGTAATATTTTATTCATAGAATATGAAGGAAAATAGTATAGATAATAATGAAGAAGTAGTACTATTAAAAAAGCGGATAAAAAAATTTGAAAGTTTAATCAGGGAGAACAAGCAGACAGAAGAAGAGCTTCGGGCGAGGATTCATACATTCCAAGACTTATATGAAAATTCTCCAAACATGTACATTTCAGTTGATGTGAAGACAGGAAAGATAATACATTGTAACAATACAACTGCTAAAGAAACACAATACACTAAAGAGGAAATTGTAGGTATGTCTGTCTTTGACATGTATCATCCTGATTGTATAGAAGAAGTTGAGAAAACATTCGAAGTATTTAAAAGGACGGGTGAAGTAAAAAATAAAGAACTTCAGCTTAAAAGAAAAGATGGCAGTAAAATAGAGGTTCTTCTGGATGTAACATCTGTAAGGAACAAAAACGGTGATATATTGTACAGCAGGTCAAGCTGGAGGGATATAGCCAAACTAAAACGTTCTGAGGAGATTATTGAAAAAACTTCCCGCCAATGGCAGTCAACGTTTAATGCTGTTAATGATTCGATTTCAGTTATCGATTTGGATGGGAACATACTTCGGTGTAATTCCGCTATGTGTAAGCTTGTGAACAAGCCGCGGGAAAAGATAATAAACAGAAAGTGCTGGGAAATAGTCCACGGTACAAATGAACCGATCGAGGATTGTCCGATAGTGCATATGAAAAGTACACATAAAAGGGAATCCATGGTTTTTAAGCAAAATGGCAGTTGGTTAGAAGTAATTGTGGATCCCATATTAAACATCAATCAAGAACTTGTTGGAGCAGTTCACATTATTTATGACATCACTGAGCGGAAGAAAGCAGAAGAAGAACTTCTTATATCGCATCAGCAAATGGTAAATACGCTCGAAAGTATGGGCGATGCGTTTGTTTCACTCGACAACAATTGGAATTATACTTACATGAATAAAAATGCGGGTGAAATCTTTAACTGTGATCCCCAAGAAATGATTGGAAAACATATTTGGACTGAGTTTCCGGAAGGTGTCGGTCAACCGTTTTACAAGAATTACTATAAAGCGATGGAGACACAGAAGCCAATCTATATGGAGGATTACTATACTCCGTATGACCGTTGGTTTGAAAACCGTATATATCCTTCCAAATTTGGATTATCGATATTTTTTCAGGACATAACCGAGCGAAAGAAAACAGAGGAGATGCTTAAGAAACAAAACTATCGTATTGAGCAGATTCTTCAGACAACACAAAATGGTTATATACTGGCTGATACGGATGGCGTTATTAAAGACGTGAATCCTGCTTATTGCGAAATGATGGGATATACGAGAAAAGAACTTCTAAAGATGAACATCAGGGACCTTGAAGTTCAGCTTTCACATAAAGAAATTGAACGCAGAATAAAACAAATGGTCGAAAAAGGTAAGGACAGGTTTGAATCGAAACATAAAAGAAAAAATGGTTTTATAATAGACCTGGATGTTAGTATTGTAATTATAAAATCAGACGGAAGTCCGCTGGTTGCTGCGTTTGTAAATGACATCACTGATCATAAAAAAGCAATAGATTCTTTAAAAAAGCGCTCCAATGAATTGACTACTCTCAACGTTCTCGGACGTCAGGTCAGCTCAAACTTATCGTTAAATCAAGTTGCCAAAGCAGCTATTGAAGGAATTACAGAAGCTGTTCACCCGGAACTGGCACTTTTGTTTTTACGCAAAGAGGATAAACTGATTTTGCAGGGCTTCGGTCCCCAAAAAAGTAAATACGCTCATGATTCTACACCTGTACACTGCGTTGGAGAATGTCTCTGTGGATTAGCTGTAAAAGATAAGATGTCGATTTATGTAAATGATATACGAAAAGATTCACGGTGTACATGGAAAGAATGCAAAAAAGCTGGTTTGAAATCGTTTGCCGCATTACCTTTGCTAAGCGGAGATGATGTTATCGGTGTCATGGGATTAGCTTCGAGCGAACTGAGAGAATTTAAAATGCAAAGTGAATTTATTGAAACTATTTCTAATGAGGTATCCATTAGTTTACAAAATGCTATACTCTATGAGAAAATACAAAGTCATGCTATAGAATTAGAACAAACTGTTGCGGAACGAACAAATGAATTGAAAGAAACAGTTTTACACCTTCAGGATTTAGACAAATTGAAATCTATATTTCTTGCCAGCATGAGTCATGAATTGAGAACACCACTAAATTCTATAATTGGTTTTACCGGCATCCTCCTAATGGGTATGGCAGGAGTGTTAAATGAAGAACAGAAAACACAACTCAAGAAAGTTAAAAACAACGCAGATCATCTCTTGAGCTTGATTAATGATATACTCGATATTTCTAAAATAGAAGCTGGTAAAGTGGATGTTTATATAGAGAAAATAAATCTAAAAAATATTGTTAAAGATGTGATAGACACTGTTTCACCGATGGCAAAAGAGAAAAATCTTGAGATTCATTACAGCATTCCTAAAAGTATTGTATTAGCGAGCGATGAGAGACGTTTAAAACAGGTATTAATGAACCTTGTCAGTAATGCTGTCAAGTACACTGACAAAGGAAGTATAAACATAAAAGTTAGAGCACTGAAAAATAAAACAATAAAAATTAACATTGTTGATACTGGAATCGGAATTTCGAAGAAGAATTTGGAAAAGCTATTTCAACCATTCCAGCAGATCGACACATCTTTAACAAAAAAACAAGCAGGTACCGGTCTGGGATTGTACCTCTGTAAAAAATTATTAAATCTTTTGGGCGGAAGCATATCTGTAAATAGCGAGTACAGAAAGGGCAGTGAGTTTTCTTTTATACTTCCGCTAAAATATAAGGAGAAAAATTAATGAAAAAAGTACTGGTGATCGAAGATAATGAAGATAATTTATATCTTATCAAGTTTATCTTAACAAACAACGGTAATAAAGTAATTGAAGCAAGAGAAGGTATTGCCGGTGTTAATTTAGCAATAAAAGAAAAGCCTGATTTGATACTCATGGATATACAGCTTCCGGATATTAATGGATTAGATGCAACGAAGAAGATTCGGTCTTCTAAAATAGATGGATCGATTCCAATAATTGCTTTGACATCCTATGCTATGCCGGGAGATAAAGAAAAAGCATTGGAAGCTGGATGCAACGGATATATTGAAAAGCCCATAGACCCTGCAACAATTATGAAGAAACTTAAGAAATATTTGTGATAAACATAGACGACAAGGATTTTAAAAATATTTGAAAATTATAAAAGTTTAATGTAATGAAAATACTTTTAGTCGATGACAATAAAGATAGCATCCATGTGTTAGAAATTTTACTAAAAACTGAAGGTTATGATGTTGAGTCATGCTATAACGGAAAAGAGGCTATTAAAAAGCTTAAATCCGAAAAGATTAATCTTATTATCTCTGATATTCTCATGCCTGTAATGGATGGGTTTAGATTATGCCAGGAATGTAAAAAAGATGATAAACTAAAGAAAATTCCTTTTGTGTTTTACTCTGCAACATACATAGATAAGAAAGATGAAGAGTTTGCTTTATCTCTTGGTGCTCGAATGTTCATTCGTAAACCAGAGGAACCGCAAGAATTGTTGAAGATTATTAAAAGTGTTATCAAAGATATAAGTGTTAAGAAAGCAAAACACAGAAAAGCTGTCATCAAAGATAACAAAGAGGTTCTTAAACTCTATAATGAGCGGTTGATACAAAAATTGGAAAAGAAGATGCTGGACCTTGAAAAAGAAATCACAAAACGGAAAAAGGTTGAGAAAGAACTACGTCAAATCTCCGAAACTCAGGCTGTTTTATTGAAAGATGTTAATCATCGTGTGAGGAATAACCTTTCAGCAATCATTAGCATGTTATATACTGAAGAATCTAAGGCAGAGGAGAGTGTAAAACCTGAAATACACAAGCTATTCCGTAATCTTATTGTGAGAATAAAGGGCTTATCAACAGTTCACACGATGCTTGCAGAAAGTAAATGGAAATCTCTTAAAATCAGCCAATTGTGTAAGGAAGTTATTAAAGCTGCATTGAAAAGTATGCATGCCACAAGACAAATATTACTTAAAATTTCTCCTTCTGATGTTCATATAGGAAGCGATAGGGCTCAGTATATCGCACTAATTACAAATGAAATGGCTACTAATTTTGTAAAGCATGCACTACGTGATAGGGATATTGCTGTTATTAATATTGATATTGAAAAAAGCGATACTAAAGTTATGCTGCATTTTCGTGATGATGGTCCCGGTTATCCGCAAAATATGATTGAAGGAGATTTTAGCAAAGTATCGACTGGATTTGATGTGATTAAGGGAATTGTAAAACACAGTCTGCATGGTGAACTAAAATTGAGTAACGATAATGGAGCAGTAACTACTATTATTTTTAAAAGTAAATCTGATTAACATATTGAACTAATCAGAATTTTATTTAAAAAGGTCAGTGAAATGAAAATTTTAATAGTTGATGACAATAAAGATAATCTTGATTTATTAGAGATATTACTTAAAAGTGATAGGTTTGATGTTTTGTCGAGTAGTAATGGGAAAGAAGCACTCGAAAAACTAAAAACCGTGAAAGTAGACTTAATCATATCTGACATTCTCATGCCTGTGATGGATGGGTTTAGATTATGCCAGGAATGTAAAAAAGATGATAAACTAAAGAAAATTCCTTTTGTGTTTTACTCTGCAACATACATAGATAAGAAAGATGAAGAGTTTGCTTTATCACTCGGTGCTCAAAAGTTCATACGAAAGCCCAAAGAACCTGATGAATTTCTTAAAATTATAAAGGATGTATTAGAAGATGTTAAAATGAACAAATTAAAGTCAGGTAAACTTGCTGTAAGAGCTGAGAAAGATGTTTTTAAGCTTTATAACGAACGATTAATCTTCAAGCTGGAAAAGAAAATGCTGGATTTAGAAGAGGAGGTAACCCATAGAAAGCTTACAGAACGAGAACTAAATCGTATAAGCAGGGCACTCAGGGTAATAAGTAAAACCAATAAAGTAATAATAAAATCAGTTGATGAACCCGGTTTATTAAAAAAGGTCTGCGGTATCATAGTGAGAGAAGGTAAATACAGGTTAGCCTGGATAGGTTATACGAAACAGGGTACTGACAAAAGCGTACTTCCTGTTTCACAATCCGGGTTTGAAAAAGGCTATCTTGATAAATTAAATATCACGTGGGCGGATACGAAAAAAGGAAGGGGACCAACAGGTACAGCAATAAGGACAAGTAAAGTTGTTATTGCGAAGAATATACAAACTGATCCTGATTTTGAACCATGGCGTTCAGAAGCTGTCAAACGAGGTTATGGCTCTTCGATAGCACTTCCATTGATTATGGAAGGAAAAGTTTTCGGAGCACTAAACATTTATGCTGTCGAACCTAACGCATTTGATAAAAGAGAAGTTGAACTCTTAAAGGAATTAGCCGGTGATTTATCTTTTGGTATTAATAGTTTAAGAGCTAAGTTAAAAAGAAAAATAGCTGAGGAAACCTTACAAGAAAGTGAGCAAAAATACCGTAGATTTTTTGAGGAAGATTTAACGGGTGATTTTATCTCGACTCCGGAAGGAAAGATATTATTTTGCAATCCCGCATTCGTTGATATTCTTGGTTTTGGATCGATAGACGAGGCATTAAATGCTTCAGTTTATTCTCTCTATTTCGATGCTAAAAAAAGGAAAAAATTTCTTCAATTGTTAATCGAAAATAAAATGCTTAAACAATATGAACAAGAATTAATCAGGAAAGATGGGAAAAAGATTACTGTTATGGAAAATGTAATAGGTATTTTTGATGGAAAGGGTAAGTTAAATCAAATAAAGGGTTACCTGTTTGACATAACGAAACGAAAGAAAGCAGAGATAGAGGTTTTGAATTCAAGAGAGCAATTAAGAAATTTGTCTTCACATCTCCAGACAATACGCGAAGAAGAAAGAGGTTCAATATCCCGTGAAATACACGATGAGTTAGGTCAGTTTTTGACTGCTCTAAAAATTGACGCAATTTGGCTTGATAAACATTTTCATGAAAGTAAAGATAAAAGCAGTAAAAAGATAAAGGGAATGATAGAGCTTGTTAATGATACGATTCGCTCTATTCAGAAAATAGCAGCGGAATTAAGACCGGGAATATTGGATGAGCTCGGACTTTCATCAGCAATTTTATGGTACGCTAATGAGTATAAGGAAAGAACAGGAATCAAATGTAAAGTCGATATAAATCCTGAGAAAATTAAACTTGATGAAAAACTCTCAATTGCTGTATATAGAATTTTTCAGGAATCATTAACGAATGTAATGCGTCATGCGAAAGCTACAAAAGTTAATGTATGTTTAGAATTAATAAAAAACAATCTTAGTTTGGTTGTAAAAGATAACGGTGTTGGCATCGATGAAGAAAAATTAAAAGACCCCAAATCATTAGGAATAACGGGAATGCAAGAGAGAGTTTATCCATGGGGAGGAACGGTCAAGATAAGCGGAGTGAAAGAAAAGGGAACGACGGTACATGTTAATGTTAAATGTTAAATGTTAAATGTTAAATGTTAAATGTTAAATGTTGAATGTTGAATGTTGAATGTTAAATGTTGAATGTTGAATGTTGAATGTTAAACGTTAAATTTTGTAAAACAAAAGAATTAATCTTAAATTAAATAAGTCATGAAAGTTTTAATTGCTGATGATCAAGTCATCATACGTGAAGGTTTAAAGCAAATTCTTACACGTATTCCAGAAGTTGAATCAGTCGATGAAGCTTCTAACGGACAGGAGGTCATGAGAAAAGCCACTAAAAAGAAATATGATATTATCATACTGGATATAACCATGCCCGGGCAGAGCGGGCTGGAAGTTTTGAAAGATTTAAAACAAAAAAAACCAAAATCAATTGTTCTTGTCTTAAGTATTCATCCGGAAGAGCATTATGCAGTTCGTGTATTAAAAGCCGGTGCCGCAGGTTATATAAACAAATCGAGTGCATCCGATGAACTGGTGCGGGCAATTAGAACAGTTGTCGCGGGAGGTAAGTATATTACGACTAAAACAGCGGAGAAGTTAGTCAAAGAAATAAAAGAGGATTCGGTTAAATCCTCTCACGATAAGCTTTCAAACCGGGAATACCAGGTAATGTGTATGATTGCTTCCGGTAAGACTGTAAAAGAGATTTCCAAGTATTTATGTCTGAGTATTAAAACAGTAAGTACATACAGGGCACGTATATTGGAAAAAATGAAATTGAAAAATAATTCCGAATTAACTTTTTATGCGATAAAGAATGAACTGATTTCATAGTGCTTTGTCGAAAATAAATTTTTTATTTATAAAAATCTCTGAGACGATTAGAATAACTTTTAAATCATAATACAAACTCAGGAAATTTCACCTACGATCCGTTTCTTGCAAATCCATACCAGTACTTAGTTGTGTTTCAGGAAATCATTTCTTGGGATGACACTTTGAAATTACTATATCTAATTGAGGAAGTAAAAGTTTAACATAAAAAAAATTAATTCTGTTTTTTGTAGGACAAAACAAGAAATAGTTAATATGATGTCCTACAGATAATTTTAGTTAAAATGTTTATATTGAATAAATTAGAACGTTATTTAATATATATCTTTTCAATCGATTTATTGTTTTTCCCTTGTATAAAAAATAACAAAACATTTTATTAATTATTAATGTTCTTATAGTTTACTCACGATTGTTAATAATGTAAAGATGATAAGAAACAAAAAAACTTTTTTTAAAACAGAATATAAAATAATTACAGTATCCGTATTATTCGGAATTTTATTCGGAATATCGGATGCTTTAATAGATTATCTCTTTTTCTTTGAAGGAACATTCTGGGAAATATTAATAACAGAAATTACTATACATGAATTATATGCACGCTTGATTGTCTTAGTATTTTTTTTATTGTTTGGATTGATATTTCTAAATGTAATTAAAAAGAGGAAACTCATAGAAAATAATCTGAGAAAAAGTGAAGAACGGTTTAAGACACTATTCGATGGTGTACCTGTAGGTCTGTATCGAACAACTCCAAATGGTGAAATAGTTGATGCGAATAATGCTATGGTTGAAATCCTTTGTTATCCAGACAGGGAATCCTTACTAAACGTAAACGCAGCCGACCTTTACGTGAATCCTGTCGAGCGTGAACGGATTTTAATAAAAGAAAACGAAACGGGTATTTTACATGATGTTGAAGTTCAATTAAAAAAGTATGATGGTACACATATTTGGATTCAGTATTCTTCTAATGCTATTAAAGATAAAAATAATAAGGTAAGGTTTTACGAAGGTAGTTTGAGGGATATAACAGAACATAAAAAAGCAGAGTCCCAAAGGAAAGCTGCGCTCAAAGCACTGTATGAAAGCGAGGAAAAGTTTAAAGCAATTAATTTGTCCGCAGCAGATGCAATTATGATGATAGATAATGAAGGTAAGATTACTGATTGGAATGAAGCAGCTTCGAAAATGTTTGGTTTTACAGATAATGAGGTTATAGGGAAAGATTTACATTCTATTTTGGTACCAGAAAAATACATGGAAGCTATTAATAAAGCCTTTCCTAAATTTCAGAAAACAGGCTCTGGCAGTATGATAGGTAAAACTGCAGAACTTTCTGCATTAAGAAAAGGTGGCACTGAATTCGCCATTGAACTTTCTCTTTCAGCATTGAATATTAAAAATAAATGGCATGCTGTTGGAATTGTCCGGGATATGACCGAACGCAAAAGAACTGAAAAAATCAATTCTGTTATATCCCAGATATCAGAGGCAACCATTATTACGAAAGACCTCGATGAACTGCTCAGAGTTATTCACAAACTTCTTGGACAAATAATTGATGCTACTAACTTCTATATAGCGTTGTATAATGAAAATTCAGGTAAGTATTCATTTCCATATTTCGTTGATGAGCATAATGATGTGGAAGACATTGAACCTAATAAGCTTCCCAAAAGTTTGACAGATTATGTACGTAGAACGGGCAAACCTCTTCTTGCAGATGAAAAAATTAACATGCAGCTCATAAAAGAAGGTGAAGTCGAAATGGTCGGTGAGCCAACGTCTATATGGTTGGGAGTACCTCTTAAAAGCACACGCGGTATTATCGGAGTTGTAGTAGTCCAGAGTTATTCCGATGGTTTTCTGTATACTAAAAAGGATTTAGAACTGCTAACACTTGTCTCAGGAAATATTGCTTTAGCAATTGAGCGTAAAAATGCGGAAGAGCAAATTAAGAAATCACGTGTACAGCTTCAAAATCTGTCTCAAAAGCTTCAAAAAGTCAGGGAAGATGAAAAGGAGAGTATTGCTTATGGGATATACGAAGATTATAGCCAGGTTTTAGCTGTGTTGATTATGGATATATCCTGGCTTCAAAAAACTGTCCCTCAAGAGGATACACAACTTATCGAGAAATTGAATTCAATGAAAAGTCTCGCTGATAAAGGTATCAAAGATTTATTGAGAGTTAAAGAAGAGTTAAGGTCTTCACAGCTTGATTTTATTGGGTTAGATGCAGCGATACAATGGTATTTAGAAGAATTACAAAAACGTTCGGGTGTAAAATTTAAACTTAAATATAAGATTGCTGATATCGAATTGAGTAAGAATTTCCTGGTAATGCTTTACAGGGTATTTGAAGAGTTGTTGAAAAATGTTGAACAACATTCTGACGCAAAGAATGTTTCTGTTTACGTTGGTATCAAGGATAGCTTGATCGAAATGCAGGTTAATGATGACGGAATAGGTATTGGTGTTGATAAAATTGATGATTCTAAATCGATTGGTTTTATAGATATTAAAGAACGTATTCGACCATATAATGGGGAAGTGATTTTTGAAGGTGATCAAAATAAGGGAACGACTGTAAAAGTTAGAATACCGTTAGATAGAATTACAGATGATAGTGATAAATTAAATTTGTTTGATGATATGTGATTTACTATGGTTACGGAATGGTCTGCAACTATATATTGTCCATGACGCACGAGTGAAATAAACTCATCCCCC
>CAYYJH010000093.1:0-10428 GCA_964472195.1 uncultured Ignavibacteriaceae bacterium
TTAAAACGTATTCCCGATCCCAATTTGAAAAGTATATTTATCCTCGAATCGGGCTCCTTTCCCGAAAAGCCATTTAGCACCGCCGTCGGGACCGGGCTGCGGGTCGTACAGCTTTAGACCGATGTCGAACCTGACAGGACCGATAATAGTATAGTACCTGATACCACCGCCTATTGCAAGTGCGACTTCGTTCAATTTAAACTTACCCGCATTTTCCCACACATTACCATAATCAAAGAAAGTAACGAAACCTAAACTTTTAAAAATACTTTTCACATTCATGAATGGTTTCGTCCGATGTTCGAAGGAACCCTCTACGATAAAATTACCGCCAAATCTTTTAACCGGTACGATACCAAGTTCCATTGCTCCCCACCCCCGGACACTCGAGCTTCCACCGCATAAATATCTTGCTTCTATAGGTAAGAAATCCGATTCGATTTCCTCTTCGAGTCCGTTAAATTTTAATTTATTTTCTCCGTATTCAAACAATGAACCTATAAGAAATTTAGTTGCAAGAACTGCACTCGATGTTTCATCAGGTTTATCCGATACATTAAAATAAAATCTATTCAAACTGGTCAATTTAAGATAGCTGATTGTGGAAACTTTAAAAATATTTTTTAAAAGACCTCCAATTAAACCGCTTTCTTCTAAAGAGTATGTTTGTATGTAACCTCGTGATGGGAATAAGAAATTGTTTGTGTTGTTATGAACTGCTGTAAATCCTAAGATTGATGAAAAGATATCTATATTAGCATCCGCTGGAATTATTATTAAATTTGTATCAGAGGCAGTTATGTGTTCAGTAAATGTTATGCGAGAGTTTTCTATTTTCCAATCTAATATCAATTCGTTTATATATGTATAAATCGGCAGCTCATAATCAAAACTAAATTCGTTTGATATTCCACTGATTCTGATAGAGTCTTCGGAGAAAATAGTTGAACCTAATTTATAGCTTCCTGTAAGCTTTGGATTATTAAAAATATATGGCTGAAATATACGGGCTGAAAGGTCAAATCCATAAATCTCTAAAGAGTGGACAAGAATTCTTGCATTCGAGATCAGGGTCCTTCCACCTCCGAAGAAATACCTGTCAACAAAAGAAAGACCAACTCCGCCGTAGAAGCGATTGCTGATTTCATAACCGAAAATCTCAGGTGATACTTCGTATTTATTGCTTAATTTGGCGTCTATCTTAAAGTTTATAAGATGATGCACCGTGTCAACATTATCTATTTGGATACTGCCATTTTCAACTATAGAAATTTTGCTTATCCTGTTCTCGCTTTCAACAAGTTTTTCTTTGCTGTATATATCATTTTCTTTGTAAACTAATTCTCTTTCAAGATCGGATTTTGAAATTCCGTATTTGTTATTTCTAATTTTAATTTTAGTTTTACCAAAACGGAATCTCTCACCTGTATTAAAAATTAATTTTAGATTTAATTTATGTTTTAAATTAGGATTCTCGGAAATTATTTTGATTATTTCAGGCGGTTCTGAACTTGCATTCGCATAACCGTTATCTTGAAGAAAGGTCAATATTCTGGAGATTCCCTGAGTAAGCTTTTCTCTTGAATATGATTGATCCGACTCTAATTCAGAATTGTTTTCAAAAAATATTAAGTGAGTTAAATTTGGATTTAGATTTTCGAGACCAACATAGTCGATCTTATTAATTTTATATAAAACGTTTTCATGAATAATAAATGTCTCAATAACATCTAAATTATTATGGTCAAAAGTTAAAGAAGTATCGACAAAAGCATCTAAAAAACCATTATCAAAATAAAATTTTTCAATTCTTTCAGCATCAAGTATAAATTCACTTCTATCAAAATATTCTTCTGAGCCTGATTTAATTATCTTTATGATATCATCAGTATCAAAAGACTTAGAACCTTTGAATTCTATCTTAACCTCATCGATTTCATATTTTAAAATTTCAAAGTGGTTTTCGCTTTGAGCGGGTGATAGTGAAGACATAAAAAGAATGTATGCAACACTTAAGATGTAATATTGTAATATATTTTTTCTCAATTAGTTTTCAACAAAAAAACCCAATAATAAAAAATTATTGGGCTTTAAATTGCATAGAATGTAAATTAAAAATCTTTATTTTCTTCATCATAGAAAAAATCTTCATCCGTAGGATAATCCAACCATATTTCTTCTATGCTTTCGTAGGGCTCATCCGTATCTTCGATATCAAGCAAATTATTTATAACTTCTTTTGGTGCCCCGGATCTTGATGCGTAATCAAGAAGCTCTATTTTGTTCGCTGGCCATGGAGCATCATCCAGATAAGATGCTAACTCTAAAGTCCAAACCATTTAAGTTATCCTCCCGATAAAATTATTAATATTTAGCATTATTTATTTGTATAAAATTTTTTTTTAATCCCTTAATCGTGGATCTAATGCGTCTCTTAAACCCTCTCCAATAAGATTATAAGCAACTACTGAGATAAAGATCATTAAACCCGGAAAAATTGCAAGCCACCATGCATTAGGAGCTGTTCGGCCTTCATTAATTAACGATCCCCATGTAACAGTTGTTGCACTTACTCCCATTCCGAAAAAACTTAATGCAGCTTCAATAATGATAGCTGCTGATATTGCAAATGCAATCGAAACCAAAACGGGTGCGATAGAATTGGGCAGAACGTGTCTGAAAATTATTTTTCTGTTTGGCAATCCAACTGAGTTTGCAGCGAGTACATATTCCATGTTTCTTACTTTTAATATTTCTCCTCGTATCAACCTTGCTTCTCTTGTCCAGGAAGTTAATCCTATCGCAAGCATTACATACCAGATACTTGAGCCATATATTGCGACTATAACAATTATTAAAAAGAATAAAGGAAATGTGAGCATAATCTCTATAAATCTTGAGATAATAATATCCATTTTTCCTCCATAGTAGCCAGCGAGAGAACCCAGTATGATTCCGATAAGAGCAGAAATACCAGCAGCAACGAATCCAACAGAAAGTGAGATTCGGGATCCGTGTATTAATCCCGACAATAGATCTCTTCCAACCTGGTCAGCTCCTAAGTAATGATCCCCACTGGGTTTCGAAAGACTATGCATTAGGTCAACTTCAGTTGGTCCATAAGGAACCGGTGTCCAAAGTACAGACTCGAGCTTGTTTTGATTTTCCAATTCTTTCCAGTTTATATTGATTAGTTCGGGTGGATCCCATTTTGATAATCCAAGACCGACTAAATAATCCTTAACAACAGGAAAATATGTCGTCCCTTCGTACTTTACATATAAAGGTTTTTCATAAGCAAGAAAATCTGCAAACAATGCAATAAATATGAAAAAGATTACGATGTATACCGATAATACAGCTAATTTATTTTTCTTAAATTGTTTTTTAACTAAAGAAGAATACGATTCTCCGGGTCTATCCTTGTCCAATAAATCTGGTTGAATAACCTTATCTTTGTTATGCTTTACTTCAATGACATCAGTGATTTTTTCCAGTGTTTTATTTACCATAGAGTTAAAATTACGAAGATACTAAACAGTTTTTTTGTCAAATGCTATTCTTGGATCAACAAATGCATAGAGAATATCAACAATTAAAATTCCAAGAACAGTTAGGAACGAAACTAACACAAGTTGTGCCATTATAAGTGGATAATCTCTGTCAAATATTGCTTGAATACCAAGCTGACCTATTCCCGGTAAAGAAAATATTGTTTCGATTATAAAGCTCCCTCCGACCATTGCAGGAAGTATTCCTGCTAACAAAGTCAGTATTGGAATTAGCGAGTTTCTTAATGCATGTTTATAGATAACCTTTCTATCCGATAATCCTTTAGCTTTAGCTGTTCTTATATAATCCTGTCTTATTACTTCCAACATAGAGCTTCTCATCTGTTTAGATAGAAATGCAAAACTGGCAAGGCTTAAAATCACAACTGGTAAAAACAAGTGCATAATCCTATCTTTTATCTGCTCAAGAAATCCCATATATTCGAACGTTAACGATTGAACTCCCGATGTTGGAAATATTTTCAAGTATTCGACATTACATAAAAACACAATTGCGAGAGTTGCTATCCAGAAATTTGGTAATGAATAAAGTATGAACAATATAACTGTCGAAGCTTTATCACCGAACGAATATTGTTTTGCAGCACTATATATTCCAACTGGAATCGCAACTATATAAATTAGAAAAATCGACGCTAATTGAATACTGAATGTAAGGGGTAATCTTTCCAAAATTTTATCGATTACAGGTCTGTCATCTTTGAATGAATTTCCGAAATCTCCTTGAATCATGTTTACCATCCAGATGTAATACTGTTCGTATAATGGTTTGTCTAATCCGAATTTCTTTTTATAGAACTTTTTTGCCTGTTCGTTTATTACATTTTTGCCATCAGCTAATTTACCTTCCATTGTTTTACCAATTTTCATCTCTGTAGGATCACCGGGTGCCAGTCTGCAAATCAGAAAGGTAATCATAGTAATAATAATCAAAGTTGGTATAAACAGTAAAATCCTTTTTATTACGTACTGAAACATATTTTAACCTAATTACTCCGCTATGGTAAATTCTTTAATTGTTTTTATATTTCTGATCTTGCGTGGACGCCCACCATTCGTTAGTTTTATTTGGATAAGGGTGTGCATACCATCTTGTATTCCTAAATCTATCACTTGTTGCAAATTTTCCGGAAGAAGACCATAGAAATGTATATGGCTGATCTTCATAAATAATCTCCTGCCATCTATAAAGTAATTCTTTTCTCTTGTTTTCATCAAACTCTGTTCTTAAGTCAACGAGAATCTTGTCACTTTCCGGATTATTATAACTTATATAGTTGCTTCCTTCATCCGATGATTGAGAAGAATGAAATATTTGAAAAGGATCGGGTGGAGTATCAGAAAGAACCCATCCACCGTAACAAGCATCATAATCATGTTTAGATTGTTTATCGAGAAAAACCGACCATTCAAAATCCTGGATATCAGCTTCAATTCCGATCTTCTTTAATGATTCCATTACAACCATCATAATCTGCTTTCGCATAGGATTCTGGTTGTTTATAAAAGTAAATTTGAAATCTACCTTATTCCCATCGATTATTTTGTCTAATATTCCGTCTCCGTCAGTATCTTCCCAGCCTGCTTCTTTCAGAAGTTGTTTGGCTTTCTCCAGGTCATAAGGAATCGGGGGGAGGTCTGTATTCAAAAATTCACTTTTATAATAAACATGAGATTGTATAGGAACAGCAAGACCATACAACAGTTTATTAATAATTGATTTACGATCAACGCAATGGCTTAATGCCATTCTTACTTTTTTATCAGCAAAGAATGGTCTGTTTTCATTCCATGCAATATAGGCATAAACCGGTCTACCAACGATTGCCTTTTTAAGTTGGAATTCTTCAGGGTTCTTTAGATTTTCTACGAAATCCATATTTCTTATTATTGACATGTTATCTACTTCTCCATTCTTGAGAGCTGTTAAAGCAGCAGTTTGGTCTTGAATGGTCTTGAAAATTAATTTATCTGGGTAGTTTGGTATATTACCCTTATTCCAGTAATTCTCATTTCTTGTTAGAGTAATAGCTTGACCTGTCACCCATTTTTCAAGCTTATAAGGACCACTTCCCACTACATATCTTGGCTCTCTGGAAACTTCCTGAGAATTTAGGAAGTCAGCAAATTTTTGCATATCAGGAAATTTTTCCGGATCAAAAGTCTTCGATGCATTCTCAATCTCTTCAAAAGAAAATTTATCGGTTACACCATCTTTGTCAAGAATGTGTTTTGGAAGAATTTCTAAATCACCAATCGAATAGATTGCACCATAATAAGGTTGATGCATTGTAAACCGCACTTTATATTTATCACCATCTACGAGTTCTGTATTTTTTATATCGATGAAGTAATTCCTTTTTGCCTGTGCATCGGTAAATGGATTTTTTATTACTTTCATAGAGAATATTACATCTTCACCCGTTAGTGGTACACCGTCCGAGAAGTGCACGTCGTCTCTTAAATCAAAT
Source organism: uncultured Ignavibacteriaceae bacterium (assembly GCA_964472195.1). Taxonomy (GTDB): domain Bacteria; phylum Bacteroidota; class Ignavibacteria; order Tepidaquicellales; family Tepidaquicellaceae; genus BS750m-G4. The sequence goes on from CAYYJH010000093.1 coordinate 6,044, forward strand.
GTATAAGTTAGTTTATCTTCGCTAATAATAGGCATATCTTTTGCAACCGATGGTTTTAGTCTAAAAGTTTCTCTGTCAACTGGTAATAACTTGTCGAAAATGTAGTTACAAATTTCTGTTGCTGTCGCATCATTCGATACAATTGGATTTAATTTTTCTGCGTCAGCTAATTCCTGTTGTATTACCCAATCTCCCTGAACTGCACCTTCGATATCAGGTGGTAATAGTGGAGTCTCATTAGTTTCTGTTTCAGTTGTGCTGGTTGTATTATTTTTTTGTCTTCCGCAATTATAAATGGTCAATGATATACCAGTTATTACCAACAGTAAGAATAGAGTGTATTTTTTCATTTTCTTTTGGATTTAAGATTCACAAATATAATGTTTGATTTATTCAAAATCGTGCTCGAAATATTCAATTGTTCTGTCTAATTTATTTGCTTTAATTTTCTCTAATTGATTTTCTTTATTCATTTTAATTTTTTCGGAAAGTCTTTTCCCGAATACTTTGGCTGCATCATAACCGTAATGTTTACAAAGATAATCAAGAGCAATTACTTCAGAAATTACAGTTATATTTTTACCGGGAAATATTGGGAGGTTTATTGTCTCAATTTCAACTCCAAGAATTTTTGACACGGAAGTGTTAAGTCCTGTTCTGTCATATGATTTTTTATCATCCCATGTTTCGAGTTCGACAATTACCTCGACTCTTTTCTGGAATCTTATTGCCCTGATACCAAATATTCTTGGTATGTCGATAATTCCTAATCCCCTTATTTCCATAAAGTGTTTTACGAGCGAAGTACCGGAGCCTATTAAAACACTTTCAGCCTTTTTTGAAATTAATACTACATCGTCTGCAACAAGCCTGTGTCCTCTTTCGACAAGATCGAGTGCAATTTCGCTCTTCCCTATGCCAGATTTTCCGCAAATTAGTAATCCAACCCCGTAAACGTCAACGAAAGACCCGTGAATAGCTAACTGTAAAGAAAATTGGTCGTCTAAGAAATCGCTTATTAAATAAGAAAATCTTGTTGTCGGGTAAGGAGATTTGAATACAGGGATATTATTTTTATCAGCTAATTCCAAAAATTCTTTCGGTACTTTATTATTGTTTGTAATAATAACACAAGGTACGTTAAAGGAAAAGAACTTTTGCAATGTATTTAATCTTGTTTCTTTATCGAGATGATTTATGTATCTGATTTCAGTATTGCCAAAAATCTGAACCCGTTTATAAGTAAACAGTTCTAAATAGCCGGCTAAAGCCAGTCCCGGTCTGTGAATGTCTTTATCTTTAATTATTTTTTTAGTATCAATATCCTTTGAAGAGATTTTTCTTAACTTAAATCTTTCCTTACATTCTTTATAAAAAAATTCAACAGTTATCGATTCTTTTTTTATTTTCTTGATATTTTTAAACCTGTCCGACAATTTCTGAGCTATGTTGTTTTATATATTTCTTTATCTATGTTATATTTTTGTCTTTTGTTCTTATCCTTATATTTATATAACTGCTTTTCAATCTTCTCTGTTGCTTTATCAACTGCTTTTGTAAAGTCTTCTGAAGTTTCTTTAGTTGTGAGAATTTTATCTCTCAATTTAATTATAATTTCGCAGTGTTTATTGTTTGCAGGGGGCTTATCGAATGATAGAACTACATCAGCAAATAAAATATCTTCGCTATATTTTCCAAGAAGTTCGATTTTATCATTAGCATATTTTTGGAGTGAGTCTCTTGCTTTAAAGTGTCTTGCAGTGATGTTTGTTTTCATGATGCGATTTTAATGAGTTAACGAAATTTTTTTCTTTTCTGCATGTGCCTGTCTTCAGCAGTTAGTCAGACAGGATGTGAAAGAACGTATTTTTGCGAATATGCAAAACTATCTTCATAATTTCAACTAATAAAATTGACAAACTGAGTTTTTACACTTTTCATTTGTGCGGGAGGGTGTGTGTTGGAAGTATCACCTGTCCAAACAGGCAGTTGCAGAATAGGATTCATTGTAACCAGCAAGTCATGGACAACATGATCGCAAGCCATTCCGCGTGATTTTTTCGTTTCATATGTATCACGGTGTTAATCTTGACACACCAGTCAAATTTTCTCAGGGTATTGATGAAAAATTTTTTCTAGCATTTTGAAAAGTTCGGGATGATAGTGTTTGAACCTCTCCGGGTTTTGGAAAAAATACTCGGAAGCTACTGCAAGAAATTCCTGTTCGCTGACTGCTCCATAAGGATTGATATCAGAATGCTCCGCCCTGATTTTTTGCATTTCTCGGTGCATTAGTTTCATCCAGGGGATAAGGTATTTTCTTTCCAATAAATATTTTGGTATACCGTCTGTAGAACCATCCAGTTTATCCACCAAATGAACAAATTCGTGAATCCCTACATTGTTTCGACCGCTCTTTTCAAAACTCCTGTGTAGAGCAGGTTTTGACAGTATCATTTCCCTGTTCATAAACCCGGAACCAACCATTCCAAGTACATCTCTTTGTTTACCTTTGGTTTCAAATGATTCTTCATTAAAAGTATCAGGATAAAGCAATACTTCGTCGAGATTTGGATAGGTCTTCCATTCGGGAAATCCAAAAATCGGGATCACAGCACTCGAGGCAACAAGCAACCTGTCGTTATCATTTACGTCAGTATCAACTCCGTTAATACGCACTCTATTCAGGAATGCAAGTATATCGTTTTCGAAACGTTGTTTGTCATCTTCCGATAAAAGATTGTAGTACTGCACCTTTTTCTTCATATAATTTTTCCATTCATCGGGGAAATATCTGTACTTCGTTTTTCTCTTCTTCATCTTTATGAAAAGAAAGATGAGCAGTAAAATAATCAGTCCTGCTATGAGTATTAGTTCTGTTGGGTTCATGTATTTCTTTCTTTTTGCTTACGTCGGAACGCTCGTTATAATCCATTTACCGTCTATGAGTTCAACTGTAACCTCATCCGTACCCGAATCAACACCACCTTCATATACGATTTCCATAAATATTTTAATCCATAACTGCTTCTCACTGCTCTCCATTTTAGAGACGAGCTTGAATTTAGTAAAGGTCCAGTTCTCATATTCCTCCAATTTTCGATTCAATCTCTCAGACCTATCGCCTTCTTCGGGTATTACTTTAAGCCATTCATTATCGTTTCTGATTTTAGACGCATAAAAAAATGTAACAATAGATTCGGGTGTGTTTTCAAAATCTTTGATACTGCTTGCATTGGATGAATCAATAAGTACTGCATCCTCATATACTATCCAATCGTCATCTTGTTGAGAAAAAGCAGCTTGTGTTAAAAAGCTAAACACAAGAATCGTAAGAATACTAAGCTTATTCATTTTTAATTTATTAAGTTTTGAATTATGCTTTGAGTAAAATTATATTTAATTTAGTAATAACTATTGTCTATTTCTAATATAAAATGATATTATCTTTACAATACTGTCAACACGTTTCACTGGTAAGTAACGGACAACATAGTCGCAAGCCATTCCATGACTTATTTGTTTAATAGGAGTCACGGTGTCTCTGACTTCTCCCCGCTGTTGGTGTTATCTACCAACAGATATGTGCAGAACGAGAGCGGAACGGAAGCGAGTTATAAGGTTGTGAGGGATTAAGAACTCCCTTGTATCCCCTCCCGATTTTCATCGGGACAGGCTCTTTCGTAAAGAGGAGAAGTAGAATGCGAAGAGTCCCTCAAAGAGCAGAGGAGACTCTCCGCAACGATGAGATTTGTTTAATAGGAGTCACGGTGTCTCTGACTTCTCCCCGCTGTTGGTGTTATCTACCAACAGATATGTGCAGAACGAGAGCGGAACGGAAGCGAGTTATAAGGTTGTGAGGGATTAAGAACTCCCTTGTATCCCCTCCCGATTTTCATCGGGACAGGCTCTTTCGTAAAGAGGAGAAGTAGAATGCGAAGAGTCCCTCAAAGAGCAGAGGAGACTCTCCGCAACGATGAGTGTTTAAAATCAAAATTTGAATAATTATTATTATCTTTTTCATTAGTTATTATTATAATTATAAAAATTTCAAAAATATATAATTACTTTACTAATATCATCTTTAATGTATGAGTGTAGTTTCCCACTTCAAGTTTGTATAAATACACTCCACTGGAATATTTTGAACTATCCCAAATAGATTCATAACTTCCTGCACTTAGTTTTTCATTTACAAGTATTCTAACCACCTTGCCAATTATGTTGTAAACGATTAACTTAACATAAGATGACTTATTAATATCAAACTTAATAACTGTACTTGCATTAAACGGGTTTGGATAATTTTGATAAAGATAAAACATTTTAGGAATTTCTCTATTATTATTACTTATTTTAACGACAGACTGTCCCCCCGTAGTGGT